>DATIEU010000096.1:0-8226 GCA_035455565.1 Steroidobacteraceae bacterium
AACGCATTCGCACCTATGCACCGGCCGGACTCGTCATTGCACTCGGGCTCGATGCGTCCGAGCACGATCCGATCGGTGCATTGAAAGTCACCACGCAGGGCTTTGCGAGTGCGGCAGCAGCGATCGCGCGCGCGTTGCGCGTGCCCACCGCGATCGTGCAGGAAGGCGGCTATCTTTGTCCTGCATTGCCGCTCAACCTGGTTGCGTTTCTGCGGCAACTGTCTGACGGCTGAGAACCTTGGCGGTCTCCGGAGCGGTGTCAGATCACCGGGTTGCTTGACTGGATCGGGCATTACGAAAAGGATGCGTGGATGAAAGAGTCAGAGCGCCGCATTTCGGTCGCGCCCATGATGGACTGGACCGACCGGCACTGCCGGTTCTTCCTGCGTCAGTTCTCACCGCATGCGCTGCTCTACACCGAGATGATCACGTCCGCGGCGCTCGTGCATGGCGACCCGTGGCGGCTGCTCGAATTCCACCCGGCCGAGCATCCGGTCGCGTTACAACTTGGCGGGAGCGATCCGCAGCAACTGGCGCGCGCCGCGCAAATGGGTGCCGAGCAGGGCTATGACGAGATTAACCTCAACGTCGGATGCCCGAGCGACCGGGTACAGAGCGGCACGTTCGGCGCCTGCCTCATGGCTGAGCCGGACCTCGTCGCGAAGTGCGTTGGTGCCATGCAAGCAGCGGTCACGATTCCCGTGACGGTGAAAGCACGGATCGGTATCGAGCGCGGAGCCGGCGCCTCGACGCGCGGTCTCGACTTCACTCCGGCGGATGAGGAGCGCTTGCACGACTTCATCGAAAAAGTCGCCGGCAGTGGCTGCCGCGTATTCGCCATTCACGCGCGCAAGGCGGTGTTGAGCGGGTTTTCCCCTAAAGACAACCGGGAGATTCCGCCTCTGCGCTATGACGTGGTCGCTCGCCTCAAGCAACGCTTTCCGCAGCTGACAATCGTGGCCAACGGTGGCGTGCGCGATGCGGCGCAGGCGCGCACGCTGCTCGAGAGCGTCGACGGCGTGATGATCGGCCGCGAGGCCTACCACCATCCTTATCTCCTCGCCGAGCTCGAGCGAACCCTGCATGCAGACAGCGAGTGGCGCGCACCGGACCGTGTCACCGTGCTCGAGCGAGTCGCCAGCTATGCGGCGGGCCAGCTCGCAGCCGGCCATCGCTTGCATGCGATCACGCGCCACGTGCTGGGGCTCTTTGCGGGGCAACCAGGGGCACGCGGCTGGCGGCGCTATTTTGCCGAAGCGTCGCAACGCGCCGACGCCGGCGTCGAGGTGCTGACCCGGGCCATTGACTTACTGCGCCGAGAGGCTGCGTGAATCCCTTAGACCCAGTCCGGTGTATGCGGAAACGGGCCATCCCGTATAATCTCCAGCCACCACGACCGGGCGTGGAACCCTCCGGCGCATCAATCAGTTGCGATACATAGCGTAACGATGGGCAAGGATATCGAGCTGGCGATACTGTTTGCCGACGTGGTCGGCAGCACCAAGCTCTACGAGCTCATGGGCGACCTCAAGGCCCGCGACATGGTGGCGATCTGCATCGACGTCATGCGCAGCGCCACCGAACAGCACAGCGGCACGGTCATCAAGACCATGGGCGACGAGGTCATGTCGACCTTCCCGACCGCGGACGATGCGCTCAACGCCGCGAGCCTCATGCAGCACACGATCTCGACTCATCCGGAGCTCAAAGTCGACGGTCAACCGGTCGCGATCCGCATCGGCTGCCACTTCGGTCCGGTGGTGCTCGAGAACCGCGACATCTTCGGCGCCGCGGTGCACACCGCCAATCGCATGACGAGCCAGGCCAAGGCCGGACAGATCATCACCACGGCCACGATGGTCGATCGCCTCTCGCCCGAGTGGCGCGCGTCCGTGCGGCAGATCGACGTGGCGACGCTCAAGGGGCAGGGGAGCGAGGTCGCGCTGTTCGAGGTGCTGTGGCAGACCGAGGATGTGACCAGCATGCTGCCCGCGATCGCAATGAGCCAACGCGACGCGGCGCGGCGGTTGCGACTGCGGCTGCGCTACCAGGGCCAGGAAGTGGTGATCGACGATCAGCGCACCAACGTCGCCATCGGCCGCGCGGAAGACAACGACCTGGTCGTCAAGGGCAACCTGATCTCGCGACTGCACGCGCGCATCGAGATCAATCGCAACAAGTTCGTACTCATCGACCAGAGCACCAACGGCACTTTCGTGCAGACCGTCGACGGCGAGGAAGCCTTCGTGCGCCGCGACAGCATGCAGATCAAGGGAGAGGGGCTGATCGGTCTCGGCAAGGTGCCGGACTCGAGCTCGCCGCAATCGATTCGCTTCGTCTGCGAAGAGCCTTAAGCGCCCAACCGCTGCAGTGCCTTGCGGTGCTCGTCGAGCAATCGCGGCGGCACGCGCGAGTCGAAGCTGCGCAGGTATTCACCGATATCCTGCATCTCGCGCTGCCAGAGCGCCGGATCCACCGCCAGCAATTCCTCCATCGCTGCCGGCGTGATATCGAGACCCGCCGTATCGATGTCGCTCGGGCGGGGCAGGTAACCGATCGGCGTATCGCGCGCCTCGATCCGGCCGGCGCAACGATCGATCATCCAACGCAGCACCCGCAGGTTGTCGCCGTAACCCGGCCAGAGGAACTTGCCCGCCTTGTCGCGGCGGAACCAGTTGACGTGGAAGATGCGGGGCAGGGCGCGCGCCCGATCCGGGAAACTCAGCCAGTGCGCCCAGTAGTCCGCGAAGTTGTAGCCGCAGAAGGGCTTCATCGCCATCGGGTCGCGACGCACGACGCCCACCTGGCCAACCGCAGCGGCCGTCGTTTCGGACGCGACCGATGCGCCAACCAGCACACCATGCGCCCAGTCGCGTGCCTCGTAGACGAGCGGTGCGAGCTCGCGCCGGCGTCCGCCGAAAACCAGCGCCGAAATCGGCACGCCCATCGGCGCCTCGGAGAGCTTCGAGTAACTGGGATTTTGCGTGGCCGCGACGGTAAAGCGCGCATTCGGGTGCGCCGCGGGACCGCGCTTCGCATC
Source organism: Steroidobacteraceae bacterium (assembly GCA_035455565.1). GTDB lineage: Bacteria > Pseudomonadota > Gammaproteobacteria > Steroidobacterales > Steroidobacteraceae > DATBVX01. The sequence goes on from DATIEU010000096.1 coordinate 3,041, forward strand.
ATAGGGGCGGGCCTGCCAGTCGATCGCGGGCTCCCCGCTTTCGAGTCCTTCCCACCACGGCTGGTTGTCAGCAGTCACGGCCACGTTGGTGTACAGCGTGTCGTGCTGGATCATTTCGTAGGCGTTGCGATTGGTTTTCGCGTTTGTTCCCGGTACCACGCCGAAGTAACCCGACTCCGGATTGATCGCCCACAGCCGCCCGTCCTTGCCGGGATGAAGCCACGCGATGTCATCGCCGAGCGTCCACACCTTCCAGCCGCGATGCGACTCGGGCGGAATCAGCATTGCGAGGTTGGTCTTGCCGCACGCCGACGGGAACGCACACGCGAGGTAGTGCGTTTCGCCGGCCGGATTTTCCACGCCCACGAGCAGCATGTGCTCGGCGAGCCACCCTTCCTGGCGCGCCTGCCAGCTCGCGATGCGCAACGCATGGCACTTCTTGCCGAGTAGCGCGTTGCCGCCGTACCCGGAGCCGAAGCTCTGGATCGCAAGCTCCTCGGGGAAATGCATGATGAAGCGCCGGTCCGGGTCGAGGTCGCCGGTCGAATGCAGACCCTTCACGAAACTGCCCTCGCGCGCGATGCGCTCGAGGGCGGCGCGGCCCATGCGCGTCATGATCTGCATGTTGATCACGACGTAGGCGCTGTCGGTGATTTCGACGCCGCACCGCGCGTACGGCGAATCGATCGGGCCCATGCAGTAAGGCACTACGTACAGCGTGCGTCCGCGCATGCAGCCCGCGAACAACTCGTCCATCCGCCGGTGGGCATCGGCGGGAGCCAGCCAGTGATTGTTGGGCCCGGCATCCGCCTCATGCGTCGTGCAGACGAAGGTCAGGTGCTCGACGCGCGCCACATCGGACGGGTGCGAGCGGTAGAGGTGACAGCCGGGGTGCGTGCCTTCGTTGAGCTTGAGCAGCTCACCCCGTGCCCTGAGCTCGCCGGCCAGGCGGCGGTACTCCTCGTCCGAGCCATCACACCAGTGGATGCGATCGGGTTGGGTGACTCGTGCCACCGACTCGACCCATTCTCGGACCGGCGTGCTCAGCTGGCTCAGGAGCGGCAATTGGTGGGGAGCGGTCGCCATGGTTCTTCTCCGCCGGGTCATCGATTATAGCCACCGGTCCCCGGACCTCTGCCAGCCTGCCCGGACGTGAACGCCCCCGCGTGGGCCAGGGGCGTTTCGTCAAATGATCAGTGAGCCTTGCGGGCGCGCACCTTCCTCTTGGTAGAACGGCGCGTGGTCTTGCGGTTCCCGGTCGCCTTGCGGGTCGGAACCCCATACAGGAGTTCCGCGTAGGTATCCGTTGCCAAGGCACCCAGCTCGCGGCCGGTACGGGTCGCCAGGGCCCAGAGCTGCTCGAGATCGCGGCTGACCCGTGCACGCACGGCCGGATTGAGCGCGGCCTGCTCGCGAATAAAAGCCCTGAAATCCTCGGTCCTGGCGAGCTCGCTCAAGCGCGCGGCGCCGCCGCTGATCAGGACTTCTATGCTGCCCGCGTTCTGGCGCACCAGCCCTGCAACCGCATCGTGGGTCAGATCGTTGAGCCGCTGCGCCGCCCCGGCGAGGGTGTCGACCGGGGTTCGGGCGGCTGCCATGGCCTTCGCGGCTCGGCTCACGCCCCTGCGGGCTCGCTCCGCAGCACTGCGACGGTAGCGGTGGACGTTATGGCGCACCTTGTCCGCGGCGCCATTCAATTGCTCGACGATATTCATGTAGCTCCTCCTGGAGTGCTGCATTGCACCAATGACGCGGCGCACAATACAGGCGTAACCAGCCAAAGTCAAACAGAAACCGGGACTTCAGCGGCTCCGGGATTTGCCCGCGTCAGCAGCAGCGGCTGCGTCGAGAAACTGCTCGATGATCGGGACGACCTGGTCCAGGCAGTGAAGCATGAACAGGTGGCCGCCGCCGGGAATGATGTGCAGGCGATTGTTGGGAATCAGAAGGGACAGGATGCGCGCATTCACCGGTGGCACCAGCGGATCCTCGGACCCTGCCAGCAGCAGGGTCGGCTGCTCGAGCTTGTGCAGCCAATGGATGCTGGTCCAGCCGACACCCGCCAGGAGCTGATACACGTAGCCGAGAAACTGCGGCGGAATCACGCGCGTGGTGTGCGCGGCGATGAGTTCGGGCCGCTCGCGCACTTCGCCGCCGTAGATGTGCGCGGCCGCCTGCTGCATGTAAGTCGGCGACAGATAACGTCGCGGTGTCGTCATCCTCAGCAGCGCGCTCGGCCGTCCCGGAATACTGATCGCACCCGCCGAAGTCGCCGCCAGGATCAGCCGTCGGGTGCGCTCCGCATGCTGGCGCGCGAACTGCTGCGCGACCGCGCCGCCCCAGGAGACGCCCGCGACATCGACGATGCCGTAGCCGAGGCGATCGAGGAGCCGATTGGTGAGACTCGAAATGCCGCTGAAGCGGCGTGGCATCAGCGAGAGCGGCGAGCGCCCGACACCCGGCATGTCGAAGACGAGCGCTTCGCGCCCGGCGAGCGCATCGATGAACGGCAGCACCAGTTCGAGGTTGGCGCCGATGCCGTTGAAGACCAGCAGCGGCGTGCCGCGTCCGGGGCGAATCGCGACCCGGAGCGTCACTCCGTCGACGTCGATGTATTCGATCTTTGCGGCGGGCGCTGCACGCTCGGCCATGCGGGAGCCGGCCCGCTCAACGCTGGTGCACGTAGCGGCCCGGCGCCGGGTCGCCGGCCGGATGGGCGTCGCTGCCGAGCTTCGCCGGCGTCGGCCGTTTGCCGCCACCGCGCGCTTCATACCACTTCAGCCAATGATCCCACCACGACCCGGGATGTGCGGTCGCGGTTTCGAGCCAACGATCGGCGTTGAGTGTGAGGTCATCGTTGAGATAGTACTTGGCCTTCGGATTGCCGGGTGGATTGACGATGCTCTGGATGTGGCCGCTCGAGCTCAGTACGAACTGGATTTTTCCGCGGAGCACCTTGCGTGACTCGTAGCATGCAGTCCACGGCGTGATGTGATCCGTGATGCCGGCCACAATGTAACTGTCGGATTCGGCCTTCGACAGGTCGATCGGCGTGCCGAGTACCTCGAGCCGGCCCGGATGCATGAGTGAATTTTCCATGAACATCCTGAGCAGGTCGGCGTGCAACTCCGCGGGCAGACGCGTGGTGTCGGAATTCCAGTAAAGGATGTCGAACGCCGGCGGGCGATTGCCCATGACCCAGTTGTTGGCGACGAACAGCCACACCAGGTCGTTTGGCCGCAGCCACGAAAACACGCGCGCCATGTCTTCGCCATCGAGCACGCCCCTGGCGCGTGAGCGCTGGATCGCAGCCGCGGCGCCCGAGCGCGACGCGAACATGCCGAGCAGCGTCGGCGCTTCGGTGTCGAGCACGGTCACGAGCTGCGTCATGCTGTGCACGCTCTTGTCACCGATGGCGGCGAGGTGTCCGAGGAGGGTTGTGAGCGTGAAGCCGCCGGCGCACGCAGCCATGGTGTTGACGTCGTCGCTCCCGGAGATTTCGCGCACCGCCGCGATCGCCTCCTTGCACGCCGTGAGGTAGGTCTCGAGGTTCCAGTCGCGCTGGGCAGCGGTCGGGTTGCGCCAGCTGATTGCGAAGGCCGCCACGCCGTTGCGCGTGCAGTACTCGGCGAAGCTGCGCCCTGGACTCAGGTCGAGCGCATAGAACTTGTTGATCTGCGGCGGCACGATGAGGAGCGGCCGGCGATAGATCTCGCGAGTCGCCGGCTGGTATTGGATGACTTCGAGCACTTCACCGCGATAGACCACTGCGCCCGGCGTGGTGGCGAGGTTCTTGCCAACCTGGAACTTCCGATCGTCGACCTGGCGCGGCATGCCGCCGTTGTTGAGCAGGTCGTCGAGAAAGTTGCGCGCTCCGAAGAGCAGGCTCTTGCCCCGCGTCTGCGAAATGCGCATCAGCGCGCCGGGGTTGCCGATGAGCGAATTGGTGGGCGCCATCGCTTCGGTGATGAGCGACAGCGCGAACCGCGCGCGCTCGCGATCGTCTGCGGACGCATTGGCCTGCTCGAGCGCGTTCTGCATGCTTTGCCGCCAGGCCAGGAAAGCCTGCATCAATCGCTTGTAGAACCCGTTCTTCTGCCACACCTCGTGGCTGAAACGCCGATCCTTGGGATCCGGTGCGAGCTGCGAGTTGCCGGCGCTGATCCTGAGAAGTTCACGGGTGAAACCGAACTGCTCGCGCAGCACCACGCGCGGGTCCATTACGAGCAATTTCACGAGTCGCTGGAATGCATCGATCAGCTCGGCGCGATCGAAGCCAATGAGCGGATTTGCGCCCAGGATCTGCTCGGCCGCCTGGTTGGCATCTTCGTGATCGAGCTCCGGCTCCGCACGGTTTTCGGGCGTGAAACCGTCGCGTCCGGGCAGGTCTACCTGCGGCGCCACATGCTCCGAACCGTTCGCTGCACTGCGTGAATCGTCGCTCATCGGAGTCACCCAACCCGTGATGGCCGCCCGGCCAAACTGTGAACTCTGCACGCCCCCGGCCCTGACCAACGGTGAGCCGCCAACCGATTGAAAGCAACCGAGACCTGCGTTCTTCGCAGTGCGTGTGGCGCGTGATTATTGTCACTTACGCGCCCCGGGGCACTCCCTATGATCGCCCGCGTTTGCAGTGAGTTTCAGCCGCTCCGGACGATGATGCAAGCGGCTGACGGAAATGGAAATTCCGGACGCGTACCACCGAGCGGGTGAACGCGAACAAAGGGACAGCACTGACGACGGGTCCTGGCCAGGAACGGACGGGTCTCCAGCGTAATCGCCGACGTCGCGGCAAGGACATATGCCGCGCGTCGCAGAGTGTTTGCCGTGTCGCGTTCGAGGGTCCTCTTTGCCGCCGTGATCGTGTCGTGCATGCTCGCCGGGCAAGCGCACGCCCTCGGCACTTTGGCGGGAACCAGCGTCTCGAACCAGGCACAGGTGAGTTACGTCCTCGGCGGCGTCCCCGGCTCCGCTAACTCGAACGCGACGACATTCGTGGTCGCCGAAGTCCTCGACCTCAACGTCACGCTGCAAAGCTCGATCGTCATTGTCACTTCCGGCGACACCAACCGGACGCTCCTCTTCAGGCTCACCAACACCGGCAACGGCACCGAGACTTTCCCGCTCACGCTCGACAACCTGGTCGCGGGCGATGATTTCGATCCGCTGGCGGCGAGCACCGCGAT
>DATIEU010000097.1:0-2278 GCA_035455565.1 Steroidobacteraceae bacterium
CGCACAGCGGCGACATCCCGAGATCGACGAATGTGTGTTCCAGCCCGCGGCCACATAGTCGACATTGGGCGGCAGCGTGAACCGGCAGGACATCGAGAACCTGAATGCTCATGACGACATCATCTCTGATGTTCGAAAGACTGGCCGGCCCCCGTCCTAAGACGGTCGCCAAAATACAAAACCTGATCCGTGGTCGCGGTGCCATCGTCGTAGACCTGGACAATTTCCTCCGGGAGGTGCTCCAGGTCCGAGGCCCGAAGGTAGTCCCGCATCGTCGTGCCCGTGCAGCGCGAGTCGAGATTGGCTGCTCCGCCGCGAGCCACGACGTCGTCGAGGTGCACCGTCCTGAAATCGATGCTGTAGCGCGCAAGATGCGTGGTGTTTGGCACCGTCTCGTGCAATTGGGCTCCGGAGAACACGATCACACCGCCCGGCGCCGGGAGGTATCGCAGGGCAGGGCCTTCCAGCTTCTGCTGGGGCTTGGGTTGCTCGCGCGTGTCGGTTTTGACGTGCTGCGCGGCGCTCGCTCGGCTCTTAGTATTCCACGCGTAATAGTTATAGGTCTCCGAGTTGTTCTTTACCGGCTCATCAAAATAGCCTGGATAGAAGCCCATCGCGTTGTCGGCGTCGAGCGGGTATACCGGGATCCACCAGTTAAGCTGACACATGGGCGCCGAGTACCAGGTGTCGCGATGTGGATGGAATGCATATGCGATCCCTGATGACAGGAAATGCGAGGGGTAGGCGGACCTCAGCCGCGGCACGTCGAAGTACAGTTTGTCCAGAGCGACCCCATGCTCGCTCATGATGGTGGGGATGAGCTTCTTGCATTCCGGATGATGGATGAAGCTCGGCTTCAGGTCGGATAGGACCGCGACCACCTGTTCGGGCGTCATGTGATTATGGATCGTGCGCGGGTCATGAGGCGCGAAGGCATTCTCCAGCATTTTCCTGGCCAGTGACACCAAAGCCCTGGTGCCCGGCGTCGCAGAGAGAATGACGATGTCGCCTGCGTAGAGTCTCCGGCGACGCTCCTCATCACTGAGGGCGGAATCGAAATAGACAGAAGGCATATGGCTCCCCTTTTTCTCAAGGTGTCGCGCCTGGCTGGTAGCGGCACCGGAGTGGCTCACGTCGGGACCCGCGGATGCGGACCAGCGCTGCCCCACCCGGGGCTGTCACGACGGTGACCTGCACACAGGGCCTCCCTGCGGCGCGTATTCGCCCCGACATCTCACTCGAAGAATCGCCCCGACACACGAGTCGAAGACGACCATAGCGGCATCGGAATCCTTGAAGAGCCTCACTTTGCGGTGGAGCCTGATCGACCGATCGACTACCGACGCCGCCGTCGACTACGTCTTGAGGCACTCGCCGTGTACCATTTTGGTACGCGCGCTGCCGCTCCGGAGGCCGGTACAGCGGATCTGCAGAGCGCACGGCATGCGGCCGCCCAGCCTCATGCTCCTGGCTGAACGCGGTCGAGGCCGTGTTTGCAGAGCTTGCCAAGTGCGCCAGCTGTGTTTCCCTCCGTCGTCGCCCTGCAGGAAGCCGCGCCGCTACTCGTCTGGAAAGCCGGGCCCAGGCCATCATCGCCTCCGCCAAAAGAGCAGCTTGCCGAGTTGGCGGCCGTCACGGCTGGCGGCATCCCGTGACGAGGAAGGTGCGGATGAAGCCGTGCCGTCAGTCGATGCCGAGGTGGTTCGTTTAGGTGCCAGACCGGAAGTCCCGCCGCGCCTCCGTGACGATTCGCGTCGGCAAGGCAGCGAGCTTCCCCCGGGCTGAGTTTCGCGACAAGGCGGCCGGACAGCCGGATAGGCCCATTCCGCCCAAGGCTGATCGGCCCATGCCGAGCGCAACACAAGGCAAGCGCCCGGAATTGATTTGCGCGGACAGATACGTTCGAGAGCCCGCTAAAGCCTCTTGGTTCCAAAGTTGCCCGTGGTGCGCAGTCCTGACGAGCGAGGCTCGAGGTCATGCGCGCTGATGCGGGGCGGCGCCTTCGAAAAAGCCGCGGGTCAGATACGCGACCTGCGTGCGGTTGGTCGCCTTGAGCTTCTTCATAATGTTGCGAATGTGCACTTTTACCGTGCTTTCGCACATGTTCAGCTCATAGGCGATCAGCTTGTTCGCCATGCCCTGTCGCAGGCAGTCGAGAATCTGCGATTGCCGTTGCGTGAAGCCTTGGATCAGTGGCTCGCGTGCCAGGTCCTGGGCGCGTTCGGACTGAGTGAGCAGCGTGTCCGCTGGCGCATAGGTGCCACCTACGCAAACCATG
>DATIEU010000098.1:0-10133 GCA_035455565.1 Steroidobacteraceae bacterium
GGTGAATACGCCGCCCGCCTTGAGGAAGGCGCGATCCTTGTCGAGCGACTCGAGCGCCTGCTCGAGCGAGTAGCACACCTCCGGGATGTGCTTGGCCTCCTCGGGCTCGAGATCGTAGAGATCCTTGTCGAGCGGCTCGCCCGGATGGATCTTGTTGTTGATGCCGTCGAGGCCGGCCATCAGCATGGCGGCGAAGGCGAGATATGGATTCGCGATCGAATCCGGGAAACGGACCTCGATGCGTCGGCCCTTCGGATTCGGCACCCAGGGAATGCGGATCGACGCCGACCGGTTGCGCGCCGAATACGCGAGCATGACCGGCGCTTCGAAACCAGGCACCAGGCGCTTGTAGCTGTTGGTGCCCGGGTTGGTGAAGGCGTTGAGCGCCTTGGCGTGCTTGACGATGCCGCCGATGTAGTAGAGCGCGACATCGGAGAGCCCACCGTACTTCTCGCCCGCGAAGATGTTCTTGCCGCCCTTGTTGAGCGACTGGTGCACGTGCATGCCGTTGCCGTTGTCGCCGACGATCGGCTTGGGCATGAAGGTGAGCGTCTTGCCGTAACCGGCGGCGACATTGTGCAGGCCGTATTTCAGGATCTGCACTTCGTCGGCCTTCTTGGTGAGCGTATTCGCGGCGACGTTGATCTCGCCCTGGCCGGCGGTCGCCACTTCGTGATGGTGCACTTCGACCTTGAGGCCGAGCTCCTCGAGCGCCATGCACATCGCGGAGCGGATGTCCTGCTGCGAATCGACCGGCGGCACCGGGAAGTAGCCGCCTTTGACGCCCGGGCGATGGCCCTTGTTGCCTTCGGTGTAGGTGCGTCCCGAGCTCCACGCGGCCTCGACCGAATCGATCTCGTAGAAGCAGCCGCTCATGCCTGAGCCCATGCGGACGCTATCGAAGATGAAGAATTCGTTCTCGGGTCCGAACAGCACGGTGTCGGCGATGCCCGTGGATTTCAGGTACGCCTCGGCGCGCTTCGCGAGCGAGCGTGGATCGCGCTCGTAGCCCTGCATCGTCGTCGGTTCGACGACATCGCAACGCAGGAGCAGCGTCGTCTCTTCGAAGAAGGGGTCGATGACCGCGGTTTCGGGATCGGGCATCAGGATCATGTCCGACTCGTTGATGCCCTTCCACCCGGCGATGGAAGAGCCGTCGAACATCTTGCCGTCGGTGAAGAAGTCCTCGTTGACCAGGCGCGCCGGCACGCTGACGTGCTGCTCTTTGCCGCGCGTATCGGTGAAGCGCAGGTCGGCGAACTTCACCTGTTTTTCTTTGATCAGGCTCAACACTTCGGCTGGGGTCATGCTCGGACTCCTCGGTATGCGAATGTGGTGCGGGCGCCGGACACAATGCGCCGGACGGGTTCCGCCAGAGAGTGCCCAAGGAGTGCAGTTCCCATGCCACTGACGCAGACTGTGCCCGATCAGTGACTTGCGGCGCTCCCAGCCCCCGTTCGACCGCGTGCCGCACCATTATAGAGCGGCTGGTGACGGCATATGCACTATCTTGAGGCTGGACCACGCAGTGAACTCTGGCGCCGCGATGTGCGCACTAATCTGGGGCGGGCGGGCCCGCCAGGTCCCGCGCGATGTTATCCGCAGGCCAAGTCGCTATACTCGCGGCCTTTTGGATCAATGACCTGCCGCTCCCCACCATGCCGAAGCAGCCCGAGACTCCGCGCACCCTCCAGCAACTGATTTTTGCATTGCAGCGCTTTTGGTCTGAGCAGGGATGCGTGATCCTGCAGCCCTACGACATGGAGATGGGCGCGGGCACGTTCCATACGGGGACGTTCCTGCGCGCCCTCGGCCCGGAGCCGTGGAGCGCAGCTTACGTGCAACCGAGCCGCCGCCCGACCGATGGCCGCTACGGCGAGAACCCTTTTCGCCTGCAGCACTACTACCAGTTTCAAGTGGTGCTCAAACCTTCGCCACACGACATCCTCGATCGTTACCTCGACTCGTTGCGCGCGCTCGGCATCGATCCGCTGGTGCACGACATCCGCTTCGTCGAGGACAACTGGGAATCGCCCACGCTGGGCGCCTGGGGGCTGGGCTGGGACGTGTGGCTGAACGGCATGGAAATCACGCAGTTCACGTACTTTCAGCAGGCGGGCGGGCTCGACTGCAAACCGGTGATGGGCGAGATCACCTACGGGCTCGAGCGCCTCGCGATGTACCTGCAGGGGAAGGAGAGCATTTACGACGTCGTCTGGACCGACGGGCCGCTGGGGCGCGTCACTTATGGCGACGTGTTCCATCAGAACGAAGTCGAGCAGTCCGCATACAACTTCGAGCACGCCGACACGGCGTGGCTCAATCAGCAGTTCGACGCGCACGAACGCGCGTGCAAGGCGTTGCTCGAGGCGAAGCTGCCGCTGCCGGCCTATGAGCAGGTCCTGAAGGCCTCGCACACTTTCAACCTGCTCGATGCGCGGCGTGCGATCTCGGTCACCGAGCGCCAACGCTACATCCTGCGCGTGCGCAGCCTGGCGCGCGGCGTGGCCGAGGCCTACTACGCGAGCCGCGAAGCGCTCGGTTTTCCGATGCTCAAGCGTGCTGCGACGACCGGTGCCGCGGCATGAGCCGGCGCGACTTCCTGGTCGAGATCGGCACCGAGGAGCTGCCGCCGCTCGCGCTCAAGTCACTGGCGGAGAGCTTCGCCGCCGGCATCGCCAAGGGACTCGAGGCGGCGCGCCTCAAACATGGACGCGTGCAGCACTTTGCGAGCCCACGCCGGCTCGCGGTGCTGGTCAAGGGCCTGACCGAGCAGCAGCCCGAACAGGAACTGAAGCGGCGCGGGCCACCGGCGACGGCCGCATTCGATGCCTCCGGGAATCCGACGCGCGCGGCGCTGGCCTTCGCAGAATCCTGCGGCACGAGCGTCGCTGCGCTCTCGCGCATCACGGAGCCGAAGGGCGAATTTCTCTTCTACAGCGCCCGAGTGCCCGGGCGGGCGGCCCAGGAGCTGCTTCCCGGCGTCGTCACGGAAGCGCTCGATGGGCTGCCGATTCCGAAGCGCATGCGCTGGGGAAGCGGCGATGCCGAGTTCGTGCGCCCGGTGCAGTGGGTCGTGCTGCTCTTCGGCAAGGAAGTGATCCGCGCGCGCATTCTCGATACCGAAAGCGGCCAGCTCACTTACGGACATCGGTTTCACGCACCGAAGCCCTTGCGCATTGCGACGCCTGGCGGCTACGTGGGGACGCTCCGCACACGCGGCTACGTCACAGCGGACTTCGAGGAGCGGCGCGAAAAGATTCGCGCCGGCGTGAACGAGCTCGCCCAGGGCCTGGGCGGCGTGGCGGTCTCGAGCGACGAGCTGCTGGATGAAGTAACCGCGTTGGTTGAGTGGCCGGTGCCGCTTGCGGGCGAGTTCGAAGCGCGCTTCCTCGAGCTGCCGCGCGAAGTGCTGATTGCCACGCTCCAGGATCACCAGCGCTACTTTCCGCTGGCGGGCTCGGACGGGCGCCTGCTGCCGACCTTCATCGCGGTGGCCAATATCGAAAGCCGCGACCCGGCCCAGGTGCGCGCCGGCAATGAGCGCGTGGTGCGCCCCCGCTTGAGCGATGCCGCGTTTTTCTACGAGACCGACCGCAAGCAACCGCTCGCGCAACGTCGATCCGGCCTCGCCGGCGTCGTGTTTCAGAGCCAGCTCGGGACACTGGCCGACAAGGTCGCCCGCATCCGGGTGCTGGCCGGCGAGATTGCCGAGCAGCTGAATGCCGATCGCACGTTCGCCGAACGCGCGGCGGAGCTCTGCAAATGCGACCTGCTCACGGCCATGGTCGGCGAATTTCCCGAGCTACAAGGGACCATGGGGCGTTATTACGCCGAGCACGATGGCGAGGGTCAGGAGGTGTCGGTCGCGATCGCCGAGCACTACCTGCCGCGATTCGCGGGCGATGAGCTGCCCGCAAGCGCGGCCGGGACGGCACTGGCCGTTGCCGACAAGCTCGACACCATCACCGGCATCTTCGCCATCGATCAGAAACCGACGGGCACGCGCGACCCCTTCGGCCTGCGGCGTGCGGCATTGGGTATCGTGCGCATCATCATCGAGAAGCGCCTCGAGCTCGATCTGCGGGCGCTGATCCGGCGGGCGGCGGAGTTGCTCGCCGAGCGTTCCGCGGGCGTCCCCGCCCCCTCGGACGCCCTCCAGGAACAGGTGTACGACTACATCATGGAGCGGCTGCGCGCCTATTACCTCGAGGCGGCCGGGACGACGATCACCACCGAAATGTTCGATGCGGTGCTGAGCAACCGGCCACCCTCACCGCTCGACTTCGATGCGCGCCTGCGCGCGGTCGAAGGGTTCCTCAAGCTCGAGGCGGCTGCGAGCCTGGCGGCCGCCAACAAGCGCATCGTCAACATCCTGCGCAAAGCCGACCGGCCGGCCACCACCGACGTGAAGCCGGGACTGTTGCAACTCGACGCAGAGCGACGGCTGCACGCGGCGCTGGAGCAGTTGCGTCCCGAGGTCGAGCCGCTGCTGGCGCGGCGTGACTACACCGAGGCGCTGCAGCGCCTGGCCCGCCTCCGGGAACCGGTCGATGCCTTCTTCGATTCGGTCATGGTGATGGACGAAAACGCGGATCTGCGCGGCAATCGACTCGGCTTGCTGGCGGCGCTGCGCCAACTCTTCCTGCACACCGCCGACCTGTCGCGCCTCCCGGGGTGACATGCAGTTCCTGGGCTCGCTCCTCTTCACGGCCTACCTGTTCGTGTCGACTGCGGTGTTTTCGGTCGCGGTCGTGCTGAGTGGGATCTTCCCGTACGCCGTGCGCCACGCAGTCGCCTCGAGCTGGGCACGAAGCAACATGTGGGTACTCAAGGCGTGCTGTCGCCTCGACTATCGCGTCGAGGGTGCCGAGAACATCCCGCCCGGAAATCACATCTCGATGTGGAAGCACTCCTCGTCCTGGGAAACGCTCTCGCAGATGATCATCTTTCCGCCGCAGGCCTGGGTGCTGAAGCACGAGCTCATGTGGATCCCGATCCTCGGCTGGGCCATCAAGATGATGCGGCCGATCGCGATCGATCGCGGCAGTGGCCACGTCGCCGTCAACCAGGTGCTCGAGCAAGGCAAGCAGCGCCTTGAGGCCGGCCTTTGGATCCTGGTCTTTCCCGAAGGCACGCGCATGGCCCCCGGCACGACGCGCAAGTACGGCATCAGCGGCGCATTGCTCGCGAAGCAGACCGGCCGCTTCGTGGTGCCGGTCGCGCACAACGCGGGCTACTACTGGCCGCGGCGCGGGCTGGTGAAAAAGCCCGGCACGATCCGCGTCGTCATCGGTCCGCCGATCGATCCGCGCGGCCTCGAGCCGCGCGAGCTCAACGAGCGAATTCAGTCGTGGATCGAGGCGACGGTGGCGGAATTAGCGCCTGACTGATTGTTGTCTGATATGGCATCAGTAGGCGCCAGATGAGCTGCATTGATGCATAAATCGGCCGTTTGACCGGCAGTTCGGCTGCGAGAGCCTTGTATGTCGATCGGGTGGGACAGCGGTGCAAAGAAGCGTGCAGAGCCGGCGCGCCAGGTCACGCGACTCCAGCGAAGCTTCTTGGCGGCTTGACCGTCAGACGTCGAGGTTCGCGACGGCGAGCGCGTTCTTCTCGATGAACTCGCGGCGTGGTTCGACCTGGTCGCCCATCAGCGTCGTGAAGATGTCGTCGGCCGCCACCGCGTCCTCGATCTTCACCTGCATCAGACGCCGCGATTCCGGATTGATGGTGGTCTCCCACAGCTGCTCGGGATTCATCTCGCCGAGGCCTTTGTAGCGCTGAATGGTCTGGCCCTTCTTGGCCTGCTCGACCAGCCAGGACATCGCGTCCTTGAAGCTCACGATCTCGTGCCGCTCGTCGCTCTTGCTCACGAACGCCCCCGGTCCAATCAGGTCGGCAAGCGTGCGGCCAAGATCGGCGATGCGACGGTACTCCGCGGAGTCGAAGAACTCGCGCTGGATGTGCTTCACCGCGAGGACACCGTGCTCGATGCGCTGCACATCGATCCTCTGCGGCATGCCGTCACTGCCGGCGTGCACCGACACCTTGAAGGTGCGCGTGGCGTCGTGCAGCGCGTTGAGGCGTTGATCGAGTTGGCGGCACCAATCCTTGAGCACGTCCGGAGTGTCGAACGCAGCGACGGTGAGCTCCGGCAGGTACAGCATCTGCTCGAGGACCCGCTCGTCGTAGCGGCGCGACCAGCGCTTGATGATCGCCTGCACTTCCATGAAACGCCGCGCCAGCGACTCAAGGCCTGCGCCGCTCAACGGCGGGGCATCCGCGTTGACGTGCAGTTCGGCGTCGTCGAGGGCCGCATTGAGGAGCCATGAATTGAGCTCGGCGTCGTCCTTGACGTAGTGCTCCTGCTTGCCCTTCTTCACTTTGTAGAGCGGCGGCTGGGCGATGTAGATGTGGCCGCGCTCGATCAGCTGTGGCATCTGCCGGTAGAAGAACGTCAGGAGCAGGGTGCGGATGTGGGAGCCGTCCACGTCCGCGTCGGTCATGATGATGATCCGGTGATAGCGAAGTTTCTCGATCTCGAAGTCATCTCGCCCGATCCCGGTGCCAAGTGCTGTGATCAGGGTGCCAACTTCCGCGGACGAGAGCATCTTGTCGAAGCGCGCTTTCTCGACATTCAGGATCTTGCCCTTGAGGGGCAGGATCGCCTGGGTGCGCCGGTCGCGCCCCTGCTTGGCGGAACCACCGGCTGAGTCGCCCTCGACCAGGAACATCTCGGAAAGCGCTGGATCGCGTTCCTGGCAGTCGGCGAGCTTGCCGGGCAGCCCCGCGAAATCGAGTGCGCCTTTGCGCCGGGTCATCTCGCGCGCCTTGCGCGCTGCTTCGCGCGCCCGCGCCGCCTCGATGATCTTCGCGACGATCCCGCGCGCGTCCTGGGGACGTTCGAGCAAGTACTCCTCGAGGCGCGTGCCGACCGCGGACTCCACGATCGCTTTCACTTCGGAGGAGACCAGCTTGTCCTTCGTCTGCGAGGAAAATTTCGGATCGGGCAATTTCACCGAAAGAATCGCGGTCAACCCTTCGCGCGCGTCATCACCGGTGGTGATGATTTTTTCCTTCTTCGCGACCGCCTCCTTTTCGATGTAGTTGTTGAGCGTGCGCGTCAAAGCACTGCGAAAACCGGCCAAATGCGTGCCGCCGTCCTTCTGTGGAATGTTGTTGGTGTAGCAGAACATGCTCTCCTGGTAGGAGTCGTTCCACTGCATCGCCACCTCGACCACGGTGCCGTTTTGCTCGGTGCGAAACGCAAAAGTGTTTTCGTGAATTGGCGTGCGGCTGCGATTCAGATATTTCACGAACGCTTCGATGCCGCCCTGGTACTGGAAGACATCGCTCTTTTCCTCGCGCTCGTCGACCAGTTCGATACGCACGCCGGAGTTGAGGAACGACAGCTCGCGCAGCCGTTTCGCGAGTAACTCGTAGTTGAATTCGATGTTGGTGAAGATCGTCGCGCTCGGCTTGAAGCGGATGATCGTGCCCGTCTCCGTGGCCGTGCCGGCGACGCCGAGCGGCGCCATCGGCTCACCCAGCCGGTACTCCTGGTGATACTCCTTGCCGTCCCGGCGGATGGTCAGGACGAGGTATTCAGAGAGCGCGTTGACCACCGACACGCCCACGCCGTGCAGGCCGCCCGACACCTTGTAGGAGCTGTCGTCGAACTTTCCGCCCGAGTGCAGGACGGTCATGATGACCTCGGCGGCGGATCGACCCTCCTCCGGGTGGATATCTGCCGGGATTCCGCGGCCATTGTCGGCGACCGTGACGCTTTCGTCGGCGTGTATGGTGACAACGATCCGATTGCAGTGGCCCGCCAGAGCCTCGTCAATCGAATTGTCGACAACCTCGAAAACCATGTGGTGCAGACCGGTGCCATCGTCGGTGTCGCCGATGTACATTCCCGGGCGTTTCCGCACCGCATCAAGCCCCTTTAAGACTTTGATTTTGCTTGAATCGTAGACGTCGTTATCAGCCATGAACGGCCCCAATTGTGAGGCCGGCATTATAGCATCCGCGTGAGACGTCCTTGTTCCACGTGGAACCAGATTCGAGGGGCATCGAGCCCGTCTAAAGACCCGTTCTGCAGCGCCGTGACCACGACCTGTGGCTGCAGATTGCCCACGACTCGCAACAATCGACCGAGGCGCTCCGAGTCGAGCTCGGCCGCTGGATCGTCCAGGAGCAGCACCGACTCGAGGCCGTGCTCGGCCCGGTGGAATCCGAGCTGTCCAAGGATCAAGGCCGCAGCCAGCAGCTTCTGCTGGCCCCGGGATACGGTGTCCCTGGCGCGCTTGCCGTTGACGCGAATGTCGAGATCCGCCCGATGCGGTCCAACCGTAGTCGTGCGACGGGACAGGTCCAGGGCACGACGTTCTGCAAGGACGGCATGGAGCGGCAGTTCGGCGGACCACCCGCGCGCGTACTCGATGGTCACGTCGAGATCCAGCAAGCCGCTCGCCGTGGATTGCAGCGCGCCCCGCAGGCGCTCGAAGTAACGTCGGCGATAGTCGCTGACCTCGGTGCCACTGACGAAGAGCTCCTGGTCCCAAGGGTCGAGCAAGTGGTCTGGCACCTGCTGCCGCAAAGCTGCGTTGCGCTGGCGAAGCGCCCGGTGGAACCGGTGCCAGCTCTGGAGGTAGTTCTGTTCCACGTGGAACACACCCCAGTCCAGAAAGCGCCGGCGGCGAATCGGGCCTTCTTCGATCAGCTTGTGCACGCCCGGATCGATCGCTTGCACCGGCAACACGGTGCTCAGCTCAGCCAGTGATTCGGCGGGCGTGCCACCCACGTGTGCCGTGGTCTCGCCCTGGCCGGTTTCCACGCCCACAACGAGCCGGCGCCCGGCACGCTCGACCGTGCCTACGACGCGGGCCTTTTTCTGTCCGTGACGGACCGCGGTGTCCAAGCGCGCTGTCCGAAACGAGCGGCCGCGCCCGAGTACGTAGAGGGCCTCAAGGAGAGTCGTCTTACCCGAGCCATTGGGCCCGGTGATCAGGGTGGCACGGGAGTCGAGCTCGAGCTCCGCGTGTTCAATGCATCGGAGCTGCTCGATCTGGGCGGAGAGCAGCGCCATGCCGCACGGCCTTAAAGCCGCATCGGCATGACGACGTACTTGGTGCCCGTCGAGCCTGGCGCTCGGATCAGGGCGCTGCTGTTGGCGTCCGTGAGGCCGAATTCGATTTCGGAGCTGTCGACCGCCGTGAACGCGTCGAGGAGGTAATTGACGTTGAAGCCGACGTCGAGTTCGTCGCCCTGGTAGGTCACCTCGACTTCCTCTTCGGCCTCTTCCTGCTCGGGATTGTGTGCCTGGATGACTACGACGTTAGCCTTGAGCGAAAGGCGTATGCCCCGGTACTTCTCGTTCGAAAGGATCGCCGTGCGCTGCAGGGCATGACGCAGTGTCTCGCGGTCGGCCTTCAGGATGTGGGCGGGGCTGGCCGGGATGACGCGACCATATTCCGGGAAACGTCCATCAATCAGCTTCGAAGTGAGGCGAATGTCGCCGATCTGGGCACGAACGTGATTGGTCCCGATAGACAGGTCGACCTCGCCCTCGTTGCCCAGAATCCGCTGCAGCTCAAGAACCCCCTTGCGAGGCACGATGACCTGTTGCGCGGTCTTCGCTTTCTCACCCAGGGTGAGCTCGCACAGAGCCAGCCGATGGCCATCCGTCGCGACTGCCCGCAGCGTCGTGCCGTCCGTCTCGAGCAGCATGCCGTTGAGGTAGTAGCGCACATCCTGCTGCGCCATGGAGAAATGCGTCTGGTCGAGCAATCGCCGCAGATCCGCCTGCGCGATGCGCAGCGTCTGTTGCGGATTGATTTCCTCGACCGTCGGAAACTCGCTCGCCGGGAGGCTCGACAGAGTGAAGCGGCTTCGTCCCGCGCGCACCGTCACGCGCTCGCCATCGACACTCAGCGACACCGAGACTTTATCCGGCAACGCGCGGCAGATATCGAGCAGTTTTCTGCCGGGCAGCGTGATCTCGCCAGCGTGCTGTACGTTCACTTCAGCGCTCGCGACCAGTTCCACTTCGAGATCGGTCGCTGTCACTGACAGGCGGCCATTGCGTACCACGAGCAGGACGTTGGCGAGAATCGGCATCGTCTGAC
>DATIEU010000099.1:0-4499 GCA_035455565.1 Steroidobacteraceae bacterium
GGCCAGGACAAGGACCAGGTTCTCGCGCACGTGCTCGATAGCTTGCGCGCTCTGTTCGGCCGGCGCGTGAGTTACTCGTCGCTCCTCGAGTCCGTGAGCTGGCACGACTGGCAAAACGACCCGTACTCCTGCGGTGCCTACAGCTATGTGCTGGCGAAAGGCGCAAAGGCACGAGGTGCGCTGGCCCGGCCGATCGAGGACACCCTGTTCTTTGCCGGTGAAGCCGCCGATGCCAAGGGCGACGCCGGGACCGTCGGTGGCGCGTTGCAGAGTGGTGAGCGCGTGGCGCGCGATGTTTTGGAGAGTGCACGCCACACGAAGGGACGTCGCAGCAAGGCGCATTGAGTCATGGCCATTCGCATCGGCATTTCGGGGTGGCGCTACGAGCCGTGGCGCGGAGTCTTCTACCCGGACCACCTGCCGCAACGGCTCGAGCTGACCTTCGCCTCGCGAATCCTTTCGAGCATCGAGATCAATGGCTCTTTCTATTCGCTGCAGCGCCCGGAGTATTTCGCCCAGTGGCACGACGAGACGCCGCCGGACTTCCTGTTCGCGGTCAAGGGCGGTCGGTTCATCACGCACATGAAGAAGCTGCGCAACATCGAAACGCCGCTCGCCAACTTCTTTGCCTCGGGCATTTTCAACCTGCGTGCGAAGCTCGGCCCGATCCTGTGGCAGTTTCCGCCCAATTTTCGCTTCGATCGCGAGCGCCTCGCGGCCTTTCTCGAGCTGCTGCCCCACGATACGGGGGCGGCGCTGCGGCTTGCACGCCGGCGCGATTATCGCGTCAAGGGTCGCGCGCGCCTGGCGATCGACGCGGAGCGTCCCGTGCGTCACGCCGTCGAGATCCGGCACGAGAGCTTTCGCTGCGCGGAATTCATTGAATTGCTCCGTCAGCATGGCGTGGCACTGGTTGTCGCCGAGACCGCACGCAAGTGGCCTCTGCTCGAGGACGTGACGGCCGACTTCATGTACCTGCGGCTGCACGGCGACCGGAAGATGTACGTGAGCGGCTACAGCGACCGGGCGCTCGATCGCTGGGCAACGCGTATCGCCGCCTGGCATCGCGGGGCGGAACCGCCCGATGCACGCCGAGTTATCGCCTCCGATGCGCATCCTTCCGGCCCGCGCGATGTCTTCTGCTACTTCGACAACACCGACATCAAGCTGCGGGCCCCGGTTGATGCGCAGAACCTGATGCGCAAACTCGGAGTGGCTGGCGAGCGGAGCGGACGACGAATCGTGGGCGACGTGGAATTGCCCCCTCCCCGCCTGCCGCGCGCGCAGGCTGAAAGGATTGTTTCCGGCTTTCTCCAGCGTGAAGCGCGACGCTCGGTTCACCGCTGAGCTGGACCCGCGGAGATCTCGATCCAAACCGGGGCGTGATCGCTCGCCTTCTCGCGCTGCCGCGCTTCGCGATCGACATGGGCGGCGACCAATCGGGTCGCGAGCGGCGGGCTCAGGAGAAAGTGGTCGATACGCAGGCCGGCATTGCGCGACAGCGCATTGCGCAGGTACATCCAGAACGTATAGATGCGCTCGCCCGGATGGAGATGCCGCAACGCGTCGGTCCAGCCCTGTGCGACGAGGCGACGATAGGCCTCACGCACTTCCGGCCGAAACAGCGCGTCATCGAGCCATCGCTCCGGCGCGTAGACATCCAGGTCCGTAGGAATCACGTTGTAGTCGCCCGCGAGCACCACGGGCGCGCCGCTATCGATCAGGCCTTGCGCGTGTTGGGTGAGACGCTCGAACCAGCGCAGCTTGTAGTCGAAGCGCGGCCCGGGCGCGGGGTTGCCGTTCGGCACGTAAAGGCAGCCGACGAGCATGCCGTCGATGTCGGCTTCGATGTAGCGGCTGTGAGTATCGTCCGGATCGCCTGGCAGACCCCGCAGCGTGACCTTGGGCTGCTTGTCGCGCGCGAGGATCGCCACACCATTCCAGCTCTTCTGTCCCTGGCAGACGGCCGCATATCCGGCCGCCTGGATCGCGAGCATCGGGAATCGCTCGTCGGGCGCCTTGAGCTCCTGCAGGCAGACGATGTCTGGTTTGCCCTTCTCGAGCCACTCGAGAAGATTCGGCAGACGGCTGGTGATTCCGTTGACGTTATAGGTTGCGATCCGCATCGACAGCCGCGATCTCGCGCTGACTCGAGATGGCGAGTTCCACCGCTAAGATTCCGCGGAACTCAGTGCCTGACCTGCCGGAAGGAGCAGCGCCGCGTGGACACATTCGCTGGTGCTGATCAGATCGATGGCGTGGTCGAGCTCGAGACCACTGTAGATCGCGCGATTGCGGAACTGGCGGACGATGAACCGCTCGTCGTAGCCGCGGCGCGCAAACACGTGCGCACCCACTTCGGTGCCCGGGTTGCGGCGTGAGCCGAAGTGAAAGTCCGACACCAGGCAGGCAATCGTGTAACCGTGCTCGCGGCACAACCGCGTCAGCACGGGACCGATGTCGTTGGCTGACGAATAGAACTCCGGATGCGTCTCCATCAGGATGCGCATGCGAGCCGCGCCAGCCGGCAACTCGCGCAGGCTCTCGAGGATCACGGTCTCATAGCCCTCGATGTCCATGCGCAGGAAGTCGATCGGCGGTTTGTCAGCAAGGTAGCCGGCGAGCGAGCGCGTGCGTACGGGCACCGCGCCCACGATCCGGCGCGCATATTTCTCGCACCACGGCGCCCGGGATGCGAGCTCGGGCACCTGAAAGCTGTGCCAATTGGAGTTCTCGGAGAGCAACAGGTCCCTGACGCCATCTTCCCTGTCGATGGCGACCTGCTCGAGATGAACGTGATCGAGACGATTGAGCCGGATGTTGCGCTCGAGGAGCGTGAAGCTCTCCCAGAGCGGCTCGACCGCATACACACAGCCCGTGGCGCCAACCTGTTTTGCCATCATCACCGTGTAGTAGCCGACGTTCGCGCCGAGGTCGAAGGCGGTCATGCCGGGCTCGAGCGCCTGCTCGAGCAAGGCTTTCTGCTCGGGCTCGCGCGCGCCGCGCGCTAGGAGCTGGCGGCAGACCCCGTGATCGAGGCTATCGAGCACCAGCCGATAGTCGTGTACCTGGCGCTCGATGAAACGCTGGCCGAGCAACCCGCGTCGCAGCGCCACAACCCCCGAGCTCATGCCACGCGTCGCAAACCCTACGAGCGCGTCGACGTTTTCGGCCACGCCGCGCCGCGCCGCATCCATGGCAGCCCGCCCGTTCACGCGTCCACGTATTGTCGTCGCGTCGGACCGTGACCGAGCGTTCTTGTGTCGTAACCGCAGTGGCAATTCGGGCACTTGAGGGCAAAGGCATCGCGCGCGGCCGCGATGTGCTCCGGGGTGAACAACATGTCGCGCAGCCGCTTCTCGTGCAGGTTCCCGAGCTTGAACGTGACGTAGCAGAGCTGCACTGTGCCGTCGGCGCCGATCCAGATCAGCTTGTTGCGATCGCAGGGCACGCGCATGTTCGGCCCCTTGATCAGCCAGTCCGGGATCGATCTCAGCGCGATGGGCGATTTGGGCAGCAGGTCCGGGCGTTGCTGCTGGAGCCTGATGAACTCGGCGATCACTTCCTCGAGCGCGGGCCGATCCTCGGGCGTGAACGCGAGAAAGCGGTCTTCGCCCTCGGTGAAGTACGGCAACGAGTAATGCACCAGGTTGATAGAGATCGGTGCGTTGTAACGCACGGCGAAGTCCCACGTTTTGTGCACCGACTCGATGCTGCAGGTGGGCTTCATGAGCAGCCAGTTGAGCTGCAGATTGATCTCGTTGCCATAGCGCTCGCGCAGGTAGGCAACGCCCTCTTCCAGCCGGCCGAAGCGGTTCTTGCGCTGCACGTACTCGTCGTAGTCCTCGCCCATTCCGTAGAGACCCACCTGGATCCTGCGTAAGCCGGCGTCGTAGAGCTCGTCAGCTTTCTGCCGCAAGGCCATGCCGTTGGTCGTGAGGTAGGTGCGAAGCCCAAGCTCGGTGCAGTACTCGACGATCTTTACGATATCGCGATGCACCAGCGGCTCGCCGCCATACAGGCGCACGATCTCGAACTTCGCCTCCTTGATGTCCTCGAGGGCCTCGCGAACGATCCGTAGCGGCAGCTCCTCGCCAGGCATGAAGTCACGCCCGTAGCGGCAGCCCTTGCAACGCAGATTGCAGTGCGCGGTGAGCGTCAGATAGACGTACTCGGGGTGGGGCTGAATGAGCTGCGGAAATTTCTCGTACGTCGCGGTTCGCAGACGGTAGTAACCGTCCTGCAGGGCATGGAGGTTTTGCTTGAGCGCCAAATTGTCCCGGTAGACGGGCTCGAGCAGATCGCGCAGGGCGGAATGGATCGTCATGGCTGCTCTCCCAACTCGTCGACAGGTCGCGCGAACGCGAACGAGTTGTCGGAATCTGATTCCAAAAGCTATCGGACGTTCACTGAGCGAGTCGATCTGCCGCCTGGTTGGTAAAACTTGCATGGACCGCCTTGGGATCCGCGTTTCAATCCTCTTACCGAGCCTGCGGTGC
>DATIEU010000100.1:0-2406 GCA_035455565.1 Steroidobacteraceae bacterium
AGAGATGTTTTCAGTCCTGACTCTTGATGACCGCGAGTGTTTGTACCAGTTGCTCGGCAAGATCAAGGCAGCTGTCCAACAGAGATCTTCGGAGGAGGATGCGTGAGCCCTAGGGCCAAGGAAGTCCGTCCGCAGCACTTCCTCTGGCGCGTCGAGGGGAAGGTAGGGGTCATCACTTTAAACCGTCCGGAAAGGAAGAACCCGCTCACGTTCGCGTCATACCACGAATTGGCGGATGCCTTCCGGCGCCTCAAAGAGGTGCGCGAGGTTTCTGCCGTCGTGCTAACCGGCGCAGGTGGCGATTTTTGCTCAGGCGGCGACGTGCACGAGATCATCGGTCCCCTGGTGCAATTCCGTGACCAGGGACGCGCTGACCGCCTACTGGAATTCACTCGCGCCAGCGGTGAGTTGGTGAAAGCCATGCGTGCTTGTCCACAGCCGATCATCGCAGCGGTCGACGGCATCTGTGCCGGTGCCGGCGCCATCCTCGCGATGGCCAGCGACCTGCGCATCGGGACACCGCGCAGCCGGGTGGCCTTTCTCTTCGTTCGTGTCGGCTTGAGCGGCGCTGACATGGGCGCCTGTGCGCTATTGCCGCGAATCATCGGTCAGGGACGCGCCGCCGAGCTGCTATACACCGGACGCTTCATGAGCAGCGAAGAAGCCGAGCGTTGGGGTTTCTATAACCGGGTCGTCGCGCCCGAGCGTCTGGGCGCCGAGGCAATTGCGATGGCCACGAATCTCGCTGAGGGGCCCTCCTTCGCGCATGCGACGACCAAACGCTGCCTCGATAACGAGTGCAACCTGACCCTTTCCGACGCCATCGAGGCGGAGGCGCAGGCCCAGGCTGCGTGCATGCAGACTGAGGACTTTGCCCGGGGATATCGGGCATTTCTCGCCAGACAGACGCCACGCTTCGAGGGTAACTGATGTCCGATACGACTTACCTCGATTGGCCCTTTTTCTCGGACGCACACCGCGCGCTGGCCCGCAAGTTCGACGACTGGGCGGTGAGCCACTTCAGATCCAGCGTGCAGGAAGAGGATAGCTACAGCGCCTGCCGAAACCTGGTGAGGCTTCTAGGAAAGAGCGGCTGGCTCGCTTACATCGTTCCGGAAGCATTCGGTGGCGCTCACCCCCGTCTGGACTTGCGATCGGTTTGCCTTATCCGAGAGAAGCTTGCACACGAATCAGGGCTGGCGGAGTTCGCCTTTGCGATGCAGGGGTTGGGAAGCTCGCCGATTACTCTTCATGGGTCGGATGCGCTGCAAGGTCGTTATCTCCCAGGTGTCTGCCGGGGAGAAACCATCCCTGCGTTTGCTATTTCTGAGGAAAGTGCCGGGTCTGATGTGCGCGCCATGCGGGCTACCGCACAACGGCGTGGCAGCGAATACGTCGTGAACGGACAAAAGACCTGGATCTCGAACGCCGGCCTGGCGGATTTCTATGTAGTATTCTGCAGGTTCCCCGAGCAAGGAGAGAACGCTTTCTTGGCACTGGTTGTCGAGGCCGACAATCCGGGCCTAGAAGTGGTCGGACGCATCGAGACGATTGCGCCCCATCCCCTGGGAACGATCGCTTTCGCAGATTGCCGCGTTCCTTCGACCGCCTTGCTCGGAGACGAAGGCAAAGGCCTGAACGTTGCATTCTCCACGCTAGATATATTCCGCACCACGGTGGCAGCAGCAGCGTTGGGTTACGCGCGCCGCGCCTTGGAAGAGACGGTATCGCATGTCAGGAGCCGATCAGTCTTTGGGCAAATGCTTGCAGATCAACAGCTTACGAAGGCACGAGTTGCCGAGATGGAGCAGGACATCGATTGCAGCGCATTGCTGGTTTACCGTTCCGCTTGGAACCACGACCGGGGAGGGAGACGGAACACGCGCGAGTCCGCGCTTGCCAAACTGTTCGCCACTGAGTGCGCGCAGACTGTGATCGACGGTGCCGTCCAGCTGTTCGGGGCGCGCGGAGTAGTCGCAGGCTCTCGGGTGGAAGCGCTCTATCGGGAAATCCGCGCGCTGCGAATCTACGAGGGCACCAGCGAAATCCAGAAGCTGATTATTGCGGAGCAGGTTCTGAAGCGGGCCGCTCAGCAGATGGAGGTGACTCATGGCTAGAAGTGTCGCGCCTGCTACTTCGCTGTCGACATCGGTGCGGGTGGGTCATACCGCGCATCTCGACACGTTCTGCCGTGATCATCTTCCGCCGCCCGAGTTGTGGCCGGACATGGATTGGTCTTTCTACCCTCAACTTGCCACGCGCCATCAGCTCAATTGCGCCGCCGAATTGCTGGATGATTGCGTCAAATCGGGCGATGGGGAAAGGACTGTTTTCCGTTGCGGCCGAGGAGACTGGACCTACCGACGACTCCTGGAGAGTTCAAATCGCCTAGCCAATGTTCTGCAG
>DATIEU010000101.1:0-2948 GCA_035455565.1 Steroidobacteraceae bacterium
ATGATGAGATCGGCATCGCCCAACGACTCGAGAGCGAGCGCGGGCTGCAGTCGCGCGAGCCGCTGGTCCCGCTGATCCGCTCTCAAACGGCCTTTCTGCACGCTCGCATCGAGACTCGAGGCCACCTGCGTCCGGCCGCGCTCGAGCGCCTCGGCATTCTGTTCGATCATGCGAACCTGCAGCCCGGCGTTCAGGCAGCTGAGCGCGATACCCGCGCCCATCGTGCCCGCGCCGACGATACCCACAGTCGCGATCGGAAGCGGCTCGGCGCCGGCGGGCAGATCGGGCACTCGTGCTGCCTCGCGTTCCGCAAAAAACAGGTGACGCAGCGCCCTGGACTGGCTCGACTCGCGGCATTCCTCGAACAAGCGGCGCTCGAGCTTGAGACCGTCATCGATCGGCAACGTCAGCGTGGCTTCTACCGCCTGGATTGCGCGTTCGGGTGCGATCTGTCCACGCGCCTGCCGTGCGATCCGGGTGCGCGCATTGTCGATCGCCGCGCGCGCGCTATCCGCTTGTGGCACAGCCAGGTCACGCACCCGGCGCAGGCGCGCGCGCTGCGCGAGCAGCCGCTGGGTGTAGCCCAGCGCGCCGCTCTCCAGGTTGCCCTCGATCAATTCATCGATGAGACGCCATTGATGAGCTTGCACGGCGCCGATCGGCTCGCCGTTCAGAATGAGCTCGAGAGCACGCTCGATTCCCGCGAGCCGCGGCGCTCGCTGGGTGCCGCCGGCGCCCGGAAGGATGCCCAGCTTGACCTCGGGAAAACCGATGCGCGCATCGCGGAGCGCACAGCGGTAGTGGCAACCGAGCGCCACTTCGTAGCCCCCGCCTAGCGCGGTGCCATGTATGGCGGCGACAAGAAGCTTGTCGCTCGCTTCGAGGCGTGACACGACGTCGGGAAGATGCGGTGGCTGGGGCGATTGGCCGAATTCGCTGATATCCGCACCGGCAATGAAAGTCCGGCCCGCGCACAAGAGCAGACCGGCCTCGAACGTCGCATCTGCATCGAGCGTAGCCACCGCCTCGACAAGGCCGGCGCGCACCGCCTGCGACAAGGCATTGACGGGTGGATGATCGATGAGAATCAGGCCGATCGGGCCGCGGCGGGCAAGCGTTACAGGTGGATTCACAGGCGCCATACTACAAGGTGTACCGACACAATGATCCCGCGCCCGCCACCATGAAGCTCTACACATACTTTCGCAGCACCGCGGCGTATCGCGTGCGCATCGCCCTCAACTTGAAAGGGTTGAGCTATGACCCGGTCACCACGGATCTGCGCAACGAGGTGCGCGACCACAAACGGTCGGAATACCTGTCGCTCAATCCGCAAGGTCTCATTCCGGCGCTCGAGCACGAAGGCCAGGTATTCGCGCAGTCGCTCGCGATTATCGAATACCTCGACGAACGCTTCCCCTCGCCACCGCTGCTGCCGAAGACGCCCGCCGAGCGTGCGGCGGTGCGCGGCATGGCGCTCAATATCGCCTGCGACATGCACCCCTTGAACAACCTGCGCGTCCTCAACTACCTGCGTAGCGAGCTCAAACAGGACGAGGCCGGCGTCAACCGCTGGTATGCGCACTGGATCGCCGAAGGGTTCCGCGGGCTCGAACAGCTCGCGAAACGCTCGAGCGACGATCGTCAGCACTGCTTCGGAAACTCGGTGACACTTGCGGACGTCTGTCTCGTCCCGCAGATGTTCAACGCGCGACGCTTCAAGTGCGACGTGAGCCCGTATCCCACGCTGGTGAGCATCAGCAGCCGGCTCGAGGAGCTTCCGGCCTTTGCGGCCGCGCGCCCCGAAGCGCAGCCAGACGCGAGTTGAAGAGCGACTCAGCTGTCGTCGAACGGCGACGAAGATCGCCGTTCGTCGCCTCGGCGACGTTGCCTGCTGTAAGTTGGTCAACCTTGCGCCACAGCGTGCGTTTGCGCCCTTGGCGACAGCCATGAGGCGGAGGAAAACCTATGAAGTTAACTAAATCCAGCTCCACTTTTCGGAGTGCGGGGTTTGCCGTGATCGCATGCGCCATCCTGGCGGCCTGCGGCGGCGGTGGCGGGGGCGACGAGGGTACCGGTCTCGTCAGCCTGGGGATCACGGATGCGCCCATCGATGAGGTGCAGAGCGTGGTGATTCAATTCAGCGGCGTCGCGTTCAAGCGCGAGGGAATGGGTTCCGAGACGGTGACGGATCTCGAGCCTTCGCCGCGGCAGATCGATCTGATGCAATTCCAGGACGGGCGCGCGGCCATACTGCTCGACAACGTGACACTTCCGGCCGGTCGCTACGAATGGGTGCGCCTGATCGTGGACAACGAGCCGAACGTGCGCGATTCCTTCGTGACGCTCGATTCCGGCGCAGAGTGCGAGCTGCGGGTGCCGAGCGGCGCCGAATCAGGCCTCAAACTCAATCGCGGATTCACGTTGCCGGCGGGCGGCGAGGCTGCCTTGACCGTGGACTTCGACTTGCACAAGTCCATCCATGCGCCGCCCGGTCTGCGCGGCTCGGGTCTCGACTGCACGCAGGCATTCCTGATGCGACCGACGCTCCGCCTGGTCGATAACGCGAACGTGGGCGCGATTGCCGGGCATGTCGATGCCGCGCTCGTCACCGAGGGTTGCCTGCCGAAGGTGTACGTCTTCGAGGGCGCCGATGCCGCGACCGACGATATCGAGGAGTCCACCCAAACGACACCCGACGTCGATCCGATGATGGTGGCGAAAGTGAACGTCGTGAACGGCGTGACCCGGTACGACTATCGTGCAAGCTTCGTCCCGGCGGGTACCTATACGGTCGCCTTCACATGCGGGGACGACGATCCGACCGACGACGACACACTGACATTTGTCCAGCCGCAGAACGCGACGGTACAACCTAACCTGATCACCATCGTCGACTTTATCGCTCCGTCTGGGGGGAGCTGACGAGGGGGCTGACGGGTCGATCC
>DATIEU010000102.1:0-7933 GCA_035455565.1 Steroidobacteraceae bacterium
GGCTTCAGCGGCCAGGGTCAGCAGAGCAAACGGGAGCAAGGCGAGCAGGCCCGCACGAACCTGCGCCTGCCGTTGGGTAGTCCTCGTCTCGGTGGTGTTCATGGCAGCCTCCTGCTGGTAACTGCGCTTGTGTCTCCGGACGTGCAGTCGCGCTCGTCGGCGCGCTATCGCATACCCGGGTGCAACAACTGCCGACGATCAGTCTTGACGACCATGGCGGCCCAATCTTCGGGCTCACCACCGATCGGCTTGACAGCGTCCATATTTGATCATTAAATGATCACATATGGCAAGTGAGGCAACCCGATCCCGCATCCTGGATGCGCTGGGTCACCTCCTCGAGCCGGTGGTGCTGCTGCTGCTCAAGTGCGGGATCACGTGGAAGGAATTTTCGGATCTCGCCAAGGCGAAATTCGTGCAGGTCGCAACTGACGAGTTCGGCATTCGCGGGCGTCCGACGAACGCGTCGCGCGTATCGATCCTGACGGGGCTCGATCGTCGTGACGTGCGCAAACTCCGCCTGGCCCTCGCACACCGCCGCCCTGTCGATCCCGGTTTCATGAGCAAGCCGAGCCAGGTGCTCGATGGCTGGTTTCACGATCCGGAATTCACAGCGACATCGGGCGGAGCGCGGGATCTCGAGATCGAGGGCGACAGCGGATCGTTCGCGGCGCTGGTGCGCCGCTACGCGCCCGGCATACCGACCGTCGCGATGATCAAGGAGATGAAGGCTGCGGGAGTGATCGCCGAGATGGGAGACACGAAGTTACGGGCGCTGAAGCGCGCCTACATCCCGCGTGAGCTCAACGCAGACCACATTCGGTTGTGGGGCAGCGTGCTCAAGGACATCGGGACCACGTGGGAGTACAACCTCACCCGCACTCCCAAGCAGCGCTCACGCTTCGAACGGCGCGCGATCAACCTGCGCATCGATCGCAAGGCGATCCCCGAGTTTCAATCCTTCCTCGAACAGGAAGGCATGGCCTTTCTCGAGCGCGTCGATGACTGGTTGTCGGCTCATGAAGCCAGGGACGAGGACGGCGCACGCCTGGGCGCCGGCCTTTACTACATAGAAGATCGATCCGGCCGGGCTGTGAAGGGAAGATTGCGGCAAGCGGAACAGCACTAGCGAAGCAGTCGCCTCCTGGGAGCAAGAACATGAACCTCAAGATCGCCCACGAGCCCGTCATCATCTTGTTGACAGTGTTGCTGACCGCTTGCGGATCGGGTGGCGCCCCTGAGCCAGCGAGTTCAGTCACGCCGGTGAATGTCGGTAACAGCGGTTGCATCGACCGTAGTATGGCGGTGGGCATCGAAGGCGGCGGGCTCCGACGGCTGCTCGGTTCGATTACGAGTATCGGCAGCGACGGCACGTTGGTCATTGGATGTCAGCGCATCCTGGCCGCCAATGCGGTCGTCGTGGTCGACGGCATGCCCGGTACTCTCGCCGATCTCCAGATCGGGCAAGTCGTGGAGATTCTCGGGAGCGTCGATCCGGAGAGCGGCAACCTGGAAGCGGATCGCGTGACGACCGCCGCCGCGCCGGGCCCGCACGGGCGCTACGTCGGCACCGTAACGATCGGTGGTATCGATTACTTCGGCGACGCAATGCTCACCGTCGATGGCGCCCTCCGCCTCTATGTTGGCGGCCCATATGATAATGGCGGTCAGCTCGAACTGAGCAAGCCCGAAAACTCAGCGCAGCTGGTGGCTAACCTCCAGCGGCAGGGGAACGATGCCTCTGGAAGCGGCGTCGTTATCGGCCAGGGCTGTGCGGCTGCCGAACCAATCCGCTTCTGCAACGAAACGGCGGCCGGCGAGATCAGCGTCGTGGTTGACCAGCAGATCCTCCAGGGTGAGATCCGGGTGAGCACCAGCACCGGGGAAGAGACCTGGCTAGTGGACCTGTGGGCGTGGGACAACTACTACGTGCTCTCAGCAGAGCTGCAGTACGTGGCGGGCCAATACCAGGAGCAGCTCGCCGAGTTCAACGAAGATGCCAACACGATCATTACGATCGATGCCGACGGCAGGCTCTTTTTCCAAAGCGCTCCCTGGAGCTGCACCGCCAACGGCACGTTGACACCTCACTTGGACGGCAGATTCAACGTGTATGACGTCGAGCTCACGCTCGAAAGCTGCGCCGGCGCGTACGCCTATCTGAATGGCACCTATGAAGGTCTCGCCACCACGACTGCGAGCTCGTACTGGAATTACGATTCTCTGCTCCGCGTGTGGCTGTCGGAGCGAGCTGCGACAGCGCCGACGGCCGTGACTGTGCTGGGATTTCCCATTTATCCGCCCTGAAAACCGCGACACGCTGCGGCGGCCTCGCGCACGCAGCGCTCAGGGCGGCACGCATCGCGACGTGTCCTTACAGGGTGGGCGACACCGACACGGGGACTTCTCTGGAGTCTCCAGCGGCACGGCCAGCATGGTGAGGGCGGTCTGAGAGAGCGTGCCTTCGCGTGTCGAGAGCCACACGCGCAGCAACCGATCGTAGGCCCACGCATCGCTCGGCATGCTCGTTGCGAAGCCTGTGAACTCGCCGTTGAGCGACGCATGTGCGGCGTCACAACCATCGATCGAAAGGCTGACGTCGAACTCGTTGACCGGTGCTTCGAGATGCGGGGTGAGCCTGCCAATGACGGTGCAACCCGTGGCCGCGCTTTGCGCAAAGAGCTGCCCGGTGTGATCGATAGTGACGATGACATCTCCGCCTTCGGCAAAAGCGGCCACCAACTCCCGATAGTTTCCAGCCACGGATTCGACCAGCGCCGGCGTGCTGTGGTAGTTCTCCCATTGCCACAACTCCAGGAACCAGGTTTCTTCACCCTGGTTGGTGGTTACGCGGATCGTGCCCTGGACCTGGAGGTAATCCACCCCAATGTCGATCTCGCCGAACGCGGTCTGGCCGCAAAAGCGCGCAAAGTCGCCGGCGCCACAGCCCTGCCCGATGACCACTCCCGTTCCTGAGTAACCGCCCTGCGAATCGAGAGTGCCGACGAACTGCGCGGAGCTTGCAGGCCGGGCTTGCTCGACGACCGAGTTCGTTACGTACGGCCCCCCGACATAGAGTCGAACCGCGCCGTCGGCGGTGATCAAAGCTTCTCCGTAATACTCGCCGACGTCGATGATCGTCACCTTGCCGATGAGGTGACCCTGTCCGTCGAGGCGGATCGGAGTGGGCGGTGTTTTCGCGATCGGCGCTTGGCCAGACCGGTCGCTGCCGTCTCCGCCGCCCCCGCAGGCAACCAGCGCCTGAACGACGATCAACCCGAGAAGACAGCGAACAATGCTTCGTGCGCGGGTGCGCGGCGCGATCGGCTTCTTCATGTGCGTGCTCCCTGGCTACGCGTTTTCCCGGCTGCCATTGAGAGCAGACCGTGAATTCGCCGACTGCGGCGCTATCGTGCAGGAGGCAACGCACGCGCTCAGTCAAGCGCACGACACAGAACTGCCTGGCGAGAGGAAAGACGCGGCGCTAACGTGAGGTGCGGGTCAACACTCCGGCACGTTGACCGCGAGTCCGCCCTGCGAGGTTTCTTTGTAGATCGACGACATATCGCGCCCGGTCTGGCGCATGGTGGCGATCACCTGGTCGAGCGTCACCTTGTGGCTGCCATCGCCGCGCATCGCGAGTCGCGCCGCATTGATCGCCTTCACGGCGCCCATGGCGTTGCGCTCGATGCAGGGGATCTGCACCAGCCCGGCGATCGGATCGCAGGTGAGCCCCAGGTTGTGCTCCATGCCAATTTCCGCCGCGTTCTCGATCTGCTCGTTGGTGCCGTGCAGCGCCGCGACGAGTCCCGCGGCAGCCATGGAGCAAGCGACGCCGACCTCGCCCTGGCAACCCATCTCCGCACCGGAGATGGAAGCGTTCTGCTTGTACAGGATGCCGATCGCTCCGGCGGTCAGCAGGAAGCGCACGATCCCGTCATCCTCCGCGCCGGGTTCGAAGCGCTGGTAGTAATGCAGCACCGCCGGAACGATCCCGGCGGCACCGTTGGTGGGTGCCGTCACCACGCGGCCGCCCGCGGCGTTTTCTTCGTTCACCGCCAGCGCAAAAGCGTTGACCCAGTCCATCACCTCCAGGGCGCGACGCCCGCCCTCGCTCGCCAGCGTGCGATAGAGCTTCGGGGCGCGCCGACGCACCTTGAGCACGCCGGGTAGCACGCCCTGTGCATTGAAGCCCCGCTCCACACATTGCTGCATCACTTGCCAGATGCGCAGGAGTCCTGCGCAGGTTTCCTCATCAGGCCGCCAGGTACGCTCGTTGGCAAGCATCAACTCGAAGATCTCGAGCCCATGAGTTCGTCCCAGCGCGAGCAGCTCCGCTGCCGACGCGAATGGGTAAGGCACGTTGACGGGTGCTTTCGCGCCCGCCTCCCCCGCCTCCCCCGCTCGCTGAATGAACCCGCCGCCGATCGAATAGAACTCCTCGCTCGCGAGCACGCCGCCGGTGACATCGAGCGCGGCGAAGCGCATGCCGTTCGAGTGACCGGGCAGGACCTGGTTGCGGTGGTAGAGCAGGTCCAGCGGCTCATCGAACTCGATTTCGTGACGGCCGAGAAGCTTGAGGCGCCCGTTCGCACGGATGCGCGCCACCGTGCTCTCGATGGTGTCAGGCTCGATCTCGTCGGGCCGATGACCTTCCAGGCCGAGCAGCACGGCGCGATCGGTGCAATGCCCCTGCCCGGTGAGCGCCAGCGAGCCGTAGAGCTGGACGGCGACCTTGTGCGTCGCCGCCAGCAACTGGCGCGCCT
This sequence comes from Steroidobacteraceae bacterium, assembly GCA_035455565.1. Classification (GTDB taxonomy): domain Bacteria; phylum Pseudomonadota; class Gammaproteobacteria; order Steroidobacterales; family Steroidobacteraceae; genus DATBVX01. The sequence goes on from DATIEU010000102.1 coordinate 4,767, forward strand.
CCAGGTCGAGTGCGAACTGGCGCGCCGCATTCATTGGCCCGACGGTGTGCGAGCTTGACGGGCCGATGCCGATCTTGAAGATGTCGAAAACGCCGAGCGCCATGGCCGATCAGGTGCCGGCCGAGTCCGGGCTCAGCGACAACAGCGTGGCATTGCCGCCGACCGCGGCCGTATTGATCGTCAGCGTCTGCTCGGTGGTGAAGCGGTGCAGGTAGTGCGGACCGCCGGCCTTGGGACCCGTCCCCGACAGGCCGCGGCCGCCGAAGGGTTGCACGCCGACCACCGCGCCGATCATGTTGCGATTGACGTAGACGTTGCCGACCCGCAGCCGTTGCGCGAGCTCGCGCGCCGCGGAGTCGATGCGACTGTGAATGCCGAGCGTGAGCCCGTAGCCGGTCGCGTTGATGGCGTCGACCACGCGGTCGAGCCCATCGGCCGAATAGCGAATGACGTGCAGGATTGGGCCGAACACTTCGTGCGTCAGGCGCTCGAGCGTGTCGATCTCGACCGCGAGTGGCGCGACAAAAGTGCCCTGGCCATGCCACGGCTCGCGATGAATGCGATGCGCCCAGCGCGCGCCACGTGTGATTGCCGACGCATGCTCTTCGAGCGCGGCCCGCGAGGGCTCGTCGATCACCGGGCCCACATCGGTTGCGAGCAGCGCCGGATCGCCGAGCTTGAGCTCGTCCATGAACCCCGCGAGCAGACGCAGCACGCGATCCGCGATCTCTTCCTGCAGGAACAGGACACGTAGCGCGGAGCAACGCTGGCCCGCGCTGTTGAAGGCGGATTGCACCACGTCCGCGACCACCTGCTCCGGCAGCGCCGAACTGTCCACCAGCATCGCGTTCTGGCCGCCGGTCTCCGCGATGAGCGTCGGCAGCGGACCGTCACGGCTGGCCAGGGTGCGGTTGATGCCGCGCGCCGTTTCGGTGGAGCCGGTGAAGACGATGCCCGTGACGCGCGGGTCGGACACGATGCGTCCGCCCACGGTCGCGCCACCGCCGGGCACGAAATGCAACACCTCGGGCGGCACGCCCGCTTCGTGCAGCAGCTCGACCGCGCGCGCGGCAATGAGCGGTGTTTGTCCAGCCGGCTTCGCGAGCACGCTGTTGCCCGCCGCGAGCGCCGCGGTCACCTGGCCCGTGAAGATTGCGAGCGGAAAATTCCATGGGCTGATGCATCCGAAGACACCCCGCCCTTCCAGACGCAGCTCGTTGCTCTCCCCCGTCGGTCCCGGCAAAACGCGTGGCTCGTTCATATCGCGCCGCGCGCGAGCCGCGTAATAGCGCAGGTAGTCAACCGCCTCGCGCCATTCGGCGATGCTGTCGGGAAGCGTCTTGCCGCCTTCGCGCACCAGCAAGGCAATGAGGTCGCCGCGTTGTGCCTCGAACAGGTCCGCAGCCTGTTCGAGGATCGTGGCACGTGCCGCCGCGCCACTGCGATTCCACTCGGGCTGCGCGGCATGAGCCGCAGCGATTGCCGCATCCACCGTTTCAGCGCGCGCGGCGACCACCAATCCCACCGCTTCGGAGCGGTTGGTCGGATTGGTGATGCGCATCTCGGCGCCGTCCTGGGCGCGCCCCTTGTGGTGCGGCCGTGCCGTGGGCAACGCGCGCAGTGCCGGGGCGGCGTCTGTGGCGAGCGCCGCGAGCTCGGCACCGTCCGCGAGATTGACGCCCGCCGAGTTCACACGCTCGGCGCCGTAGAGCGCGCGCGGCAGCGGAATGCGTGGGTGCGGAATCGATTCGAGCGCCGCCACTTGCTCGAGCGGGTCGCGCGCGATTTCTTCAGCCGGCAGACGCTCATCGACCAGCCGGTTGACGAACGACGTGTTGGCACCATTCTCGAGCAGGCGCCGCACCAGGTAGGGCAACAGATCCTCGTGGCTTCCGACCGGCGCATAGACGCGGCACGGCCGTGCGGAGCCGACGATCTGCTCGTACAGCGTCTCGCCCATCCCGTGCAGCCGCTGGAATTCGAACCGCTTGCTGCCGGCGAATTCCAGAACCGCCGCCAGCGTCTGCGCGTTATGGGTGGCGAACTGCGGATAGATCAAATCGCCGGCCCCCAGCATCTCGCGCGCGCATGCGAGGTACGATACGTCGGTCGAGGCCTTGCGGGTGAATACCGGATATCCGTCGAGACCGCGCTCCTGCGCCCGTTTGATCTCGGTGTCCCAGTAAGCGCCCTTGACCAACCGTACCATCAGGCGACGGCGACGGCTACGCGCCAGTTCGGCAACCCAACCGACCAGCGGCAGCGCGCGCTTTTGGTACGCCTGAACGGCGAGGCCGAAACCCTCCCATGAACCGAGCGATGCGTCGCTCGCCGTCGCCGCGATCAAATCGAGCGAAAGGTCGAGACGCTCGGCTTCCTCGGCGTCGACCGTGAAACCAATCTCGAATCCGCGCGCAAGGCGCGCCAGCGCGATCAATCGTGGGCCCAACTCCCTGTGCACGCGCTCGGCCTGCGCCAGCTCGTAGCGCGGATGCAGCGCCGACAGTTTCACCGAAATGCCGGGCCCGTCGATCGGACCGCGTCCCTTCGCCGCCGCGCCGATGGCTTGAATGGCGGCGACATAGGCCTTGAAATATCGCTCGGCATCGCCGGCGGTGCGCGCCGCCTCGCCCAGCATGTCGTAGGAGTGCCGCCAACCCTTCGGCTCGGACGGCGCCGCCCGGGTTAGCGCCTCGTCGATCGTGCGGCCCATGACGAATTGGCGCCCGAGGATGCGCATCGCCGCCATCACCGCATGTCGAATGACCGGCTCGCCCGAGCGCGTCACCAGGCGCTTCAACACCGCGGCGAGTCCTTCCTCGTCCTGCGCGCCTTCGAGGCGTATGACGCGGCCCGTCAACATCAGCGCCCAAGTCGAGGCGTTGACATAGAGCGAGTCCGAGTGGCCGAGGTGGCGCGCCCAATCCGCGTCGGCGAGCTTGTCGCGGATGAGGCGGTCGGCGGTGTCGGCGTCCGGAATGCGCAGCAGCGCCTCGGCGAGGCACATCAACACCACGCCTTCGCGGCTCGACAAGCTGAACTCGTGCAGGAAGGCGTCGAGGCCGCCTTGGCCCTGGCGGCGTTTGCGAACCTCCGCGACCAGACGGCGGGCTGTCGCCTCGATGCGCGCCTGGGCGGCGCCGTCGACGCGTGCAACCTTCACCAGA
>DATIEU010000103.1:0-24949 GCA_035455565.1 Steroidobacteraceae bacterium
AGCGCCACGTGAGTAGTCGCCGGTCACGATATTCACGCCCTGCCCCATCAGCTCGGTGACGAGCAGGCCCGTTCCCATGCGGCGCAGGAGCGCCTGCTGGTCGCCACTCGTCGGCGGCACGATGAGATTGTGTGCGCCACCCGCGTTACCCGTGCTCTTCAGCCCGAGCTTGCGGGCCGAATACGCGCTCAGCAGATAACCCTGCAGCACACCGTCGCGCACCAGGTCACGATCCTGCGTCGCGACGCCCTCGTTATCGAAAGCCGAGCTCGCCTGGCCTTTCGGGATGTGCGGGCGCTCCAGAATCTGCAGGAAGGGCGGAAACACCTGCTGTCCCGCGGCGCCCAGCAGGAACGACGACTTGCGATACTGGCTGCCGCCACGAATGGCGGCGAGGAAGTGACCGAACAATCCGCGCGCGTTCTCCGCTGAGAACAGCACCGGCGCACGACGGGTAACGAGTTTTTGCGAGCCGAGCCGCGCCGCCGTGCGCTCGGCGCTCCGCCGACCGACCGCTCCCGCCTCTTCGAGGTCGCGCCAGTCGCGAGCGGTTGTGTACCAGTGATCGCGTTGCATCTCCTCGCCCGCGACACCGACTACCGCGCAGCTCACGCTGTGACCCGTGCTCTCGAAGCCGCCGATGAAGCCGTGCGAGTTGCCGTACACGCGCACGCCGCGATGCGTGCCGAGGGATGCGCCTTCCGAATTCCTGACGCGCGGATCGGTGGCGAGCGCGGCTGCCTCGCAGGCGCGGGCGATCTCGATGGCTTCCTCCGGAGCGACCTCCCACGGGTGCGACAGGGACAAGTCCGGTATCTCGCGCGCCATGAGCTCGGCGTCGGCGAGCCCGGCGCATTCGTCCGCGGCCGTGAAGCTCGCGATGCTGAGCGCCTTGTACACCGTTTCCAGGACGGCCTGAATGCCGAGATCGGCGGTGCTGGCCGAGCCCTTGCGATGATCGACGTACACCGTGATGCCGAGACCGCGATCGCGCTGGTACTCGAGCGTTTCCACTTCTCCCAGGCGCACGGTGACGCTCAGCCCGGTATCGACACTCACGCCGACTTCCGCCTGTGTAGCGCCGCGTGCGCGCGCCTCTTCCAGGGCGAGCGTCACCAGGCGTTCGAGGTCGCCTCGCGGAACGAGAACCGCAGAGCGTGGTTGCGCGGTCATGAATGTCGGGTCTTGAATGCCAAGGCGCGGATTCTAGCTTGCGGGATTGCCACGGCGCACGGTGGCCCGGATACTGCGCGCGGGATGGTGAGCTCCGAGAGCACGCGCTCGCTCGTGGTGGTCAATGCGGCCACACTGGTCGTCGCTCTTGGGCTCGGCTGGCCGGTGCAGGCACTCCTGTGGCCGTACTGGATCCAGAGCGTGGTCATCGGCTACTACAGCCGGCGGCGCATCCTGGCGCTCGGGCGCTTCTCGACCGAGGGATTCACCGTGAACGACCGCCCGGTGAGCCCGACGCCCGCCATACAGCGCTCGGTCGCGAACTTCTTCGCGTTGCACTACGGATTCTTTCACTTCGGCTACCTGATGTTTCTCATCCAGCAGTCGGGCGAATGGCGCTGGTGGGACTTGCTCGGCTGGCTGGCGCTAGGTGCATCGTTTGCGTGGAATCATCGCCTGTCCTTCCAGCAGAACGTCGAAGCCGACCGCCACGGCAGCCCCAACATCGGCACGCTGATGTTCCTGCCCTACGCGCGCGTCGTACCGATGCACTTCACCATCCTGCTCGGCGGGACTGTGGCCGGTAGCGGCCCCGGTGCCGTGCTGGTGTTTGGTGCTCTCAAGACGCTGGCCGACGTGCTGATGCACCACATCGAGCATCGCGTCCTGCAACGGCAGCGGCTGGCGCTACCGACATGAGCAGCGACTCCGACCCACGCCCGACCAAGGGCGCGCTGAAACGCCAGGCCGAGGAGCTGCAGCAACTCGGCGAGGCCCTGATCGACATGCCCGACGAGGTGCTGGAGCAGCTACCGTTACCGGAAATTCTCCGCGACGCAGTGAGCAACGCGCGCCGCTTCACGAGCCACGGCGCGAGCCTCCGCCAGCGTCAATACATCGGCAAGCTGATGCGCAAGATCGAGGTCGGACCGATCCGCGCCGCGATCGAGGCGCGGCGACGCGACGAGCAAGCCGCGGCGCGCCGCTTTCGCCGCGTCGAACACTGGCGCGACCGCCTGCTGGCCGAGCCCGACATCGCGATCACGCAGCTGCGCGAGGAACTGCCGGCAGTGGATGTCGAGCGCGTGCGCACGCTCGTGGCGCAGGCGGCGGATGAGTCGCGCCAGGGACGTGCGCCGCGCGCGGCGCGCCTGTTGTTCCAGTACCTGCGCGACCTGATGCAGAAAGAAAATGAGCTACAATGAAACCATGAAACCGCTGGTCGGGATCATCATGGGCTCCGCTTCCGATTGGGAGACGATGCGACCGGCGGCGGAAGTGCTCGAGCGTCTTGGAATCGCCCACGAGGTGCGCGTAGTCTCTGCGCACCGCACACCCGACCTGCTGTTCGAGTATGCGTCCTCCGCGCAGCAGCGCGGGCTCGAAGTAATCATCGCCGGTGCCGGCGGCGCCGCGCACCTGCCCGGCATGACGGCCTCGAAAACGACATTGCCGGTGCTCGGTGTTCCGGTGCAATCGAAGACACTGAGCGGCCTCGACTCGCTGCTCTCGATCGTGCAGATGCCCGCCGGTGTCGCGGTCGCCACCTTCGCCATCGGCAGCGCCGGCGCCACGAATGCGGCGCTGTTCGCCGCCGCGATCCTCGCCGGCAAGCATCCGGACATCGACCGGGCTCTCAAGGATCAGCGGCGCGGGCAGACACAGGAAGTGCTCAAGGCGCCGGATCCGCGTCACACGCCCGCGAAATGAGAATTGGCGTCATCGGCGCCGGCCAGCTGGGACGCATGCTGGCGCTGGCGGGCATTCCTCTCGGCCTCCAGTTCCGTTTCCTCGATCGCAGCGCCGCCGCCCCGGCCGGCCAGGTCGCGCCGCTCGTTGTCGGCGAGTTCGAGGACCACGCGCGGCTCGCCGAGCTCGCGAGCCAGGTCGACATCATCACGTTCGATTGGGAGAACGTGTCGGTCGACGCCCTCGCCACGATCGGTGGACGCGTGCCCGTGTTGCCATCGCCGCGCGCGCTCGCGGTTTCGCAGGATCGGCTGCACGAGAAGCAATTGTTTAGCGAGCTTGGGATTCCGACGCCCGGGTTCGCAGCGGTGGCGACGCGCGAAGACTTCCACGCCGCGCTCGAGCAGATCGGCATTCCCGGCGTTCTCAAGACGCGGCGCCTCGGCTACGACGGCAAGGGACAGTTCGTGGTGCGCACCGAGCGCGACGCGCGGGACGCGTGGTCGATGCTCGGCGGTCAGTCGCTTATTTACGAAGCGTTCGTAAAGTTTTCACGTGAAGTGTCGCTGATTGCGGTTCGTTCAGTTTCCGGTGCGGTGGCTTTCTATCCGCTTTGCGCCAACACGCACAGCCACGGGATCCTGAGTCATACCGTGGCGCCATGGGCCGATCGCCGGCTGCAGGCCGAGGCGCAGCGGCACATGCGTCGCCTGCTGAAGCATCTCGATTACGTCGGCGTCCTCACGGTGGAATTCTTCGTGCTGCGCGGACACCTGCTGGCCAACGAGATGGCACCGCGCGTGCACAACTCCGGCCACTGGACCATCGAGGGCGCTGTCACGAGCCAGTTCGAAAACCATCTGCGCGCCATTCTCGGCTGGCCCCTGGGCGGCACGGAGTCCCTGGGGCACGCTGCGATGATCAATTTCGTGGGCAAATTGCCGGCGCGGGAACGATGGCTCGCCGAGCGCAATCTGTACTTTCATGATTATGGCAAGGAAGCGCGACCTGGCCGGAAGATCGGTCATTGCACGATCCTCGAATCCTCGGCGACGCGCCGCGACGCGCGCTTGAGACGGCTGCTGCGGGCGTACGGCGCGGCCTGATTTTTGTTGCTTACGGGATTCCCTTACACTGGTCCCCACGGGGGTGCCCAGCGGGGCAATCGGATGTACCTCGAACTGTTCAAACTACAGGATCTGCCGTTCCGCCTCAGTCCGGATCCCGCCTTCCTTTATCTGAGCAAGCACCATGCACGCGCCAAGGCGTACATGGAATCGACCATCTGGTTCACGGATGGCTTCGTCGTCATTACGGGAGAGATCGGTTCCGGCAAGACCACGCTGATCGAGACATTCCTGCGGGAGCTCGAGAAAGACGTGGTGGTTGCGCAAGTCAACCAGACGCAGCTCTCGCCCATCGAGTTCCTGCAGGCGGTGCTGGTGCAGTTCGGCTTCTCGCCTTTCAAGATGAAGAAGGCGGAAGTGCTGAGCACGCTCAATACCTTCCTGATCGAGCAGTACGCCAACAATCGCAAGGTGCTGCTGATCATCGACGAGGCGCAGAACCTGAGCGACCGGGTGCTCGAAGAAGTGCGCCTGCTCTCGGGCGTCGAGACCACCAAGGAAAAGGTGCTGCGCATCATTCTCGCCGGGCAGCCCGAGCTCAACGAGAAGCTCAACTCGCCGGAGCTGCTGCAGCTCACGCAGCGCATCCGCCTGCGCTTCCACCTCACGCCGCTCTCGAAGGCCGATACGCGCGCTTACGTGCAGCACCGTCTCGAGGTCGCGGGCTCGCAGGGCCGGCTCATCTTTCAGGAAAGCTGCTTCAGCACCATCTTCCGCTACACGGGCGGCACGCCGCGCCTCATCAACACGCTGTGCGACACGGCGATGATGGCGGCCTTCGCGCGCGACCGCGACACCGTGTCGCTCGAGGACATCGAGACGGCGATCCGCGAATTGCAATGGGTGGAGTTCTCGGCGCGTGTGCATCGCGTGGTGACGGTGCCCATGACGGCCAGCGCCACCATGGTCAACCACGAAGCGCCGCCGCCGCCCGCAGCGGCGCCGACGCACGTCGCGCGTGTGCTGCTCGCGAGCGGCGGCCAGACGGTGCTCGAGCGGCAGCTGCGCCCCGGTAGACTGATCATCGGGCGCACACCCGACAACGATCTGCAGATCGACAGCAAGTTCATCAGCCGCCATCACTGCCAGATCGTCACCACGGCCGAGAGCTGCGTGATCGAGGATCTCAACAGCACCAACGGCATCTACGTGAAAGCCAAGCGCGTGCGCAAGCACAACCTCAACGACGGCGACGTGGTGGTGATCGGCAAGCACGAGCTCATGTACATCGACGAGCGCGCGCACAAGCAGCGGCACGCGCCCGAGGCGGTCGAAGCGCCGGCGCCGGCCAGCGAACAGGTCTGGGGTGAATAGCGGGCCCGCGGCCCGCATGCATCAACCGAAAGGCGTGTCGTCGAGCGAGCGCTTCGGATATTCCGCGCGGTTGGCGCGATAGTCACGGCGGCGAAGCAGCACCACGGCACCGCCCAGCACGCAGAAGATCCCGAGCACCAGCACCAGGTCCGACCAGAAATAGTGGCCGAGCAGCCACGAGCCGCCGATCGCGAGCAACCCCGCCACGATGTAGAGATACGGAAGGATTTCGTAGATGGGCTTCGACAGCCGGACGACGCGGTTTTCCATGAGCGTCATCGTAGTCAATCGGCGCGGGTGAATAAACCACGACCTTGGGCGCAGCGCACCACCCCCCGTGCCGCGAGGGTCCGGTTGAGCTAACGGCAGAGGCAGCTGCCGCGGGCGCCCACCAGGCGAGCGACATAACGGGGCGCCGGTGCGGGAGCCGCCGGCTGGCCCCGAGCGGCGCTGCCGGCTGCGTCCGGACGCTTGCCAATGCCCCTGACGCCCATCGTGGCGGCCGTGGTCGGCTTGCGTGGCATTGACCGCCCTCCTCAACGACGGCCGCGGGGTGGGGCCGAGAAGAGCGCCCAGAGGCGCTCCATCAACGAGGGCTTCATGGACTGCAGTTCCATGCCCTTGCCCGGATCTTCGACCGGGCTCGCCTTCAGTGCCGTCAGAAGATCGGCCGGCACCTGGAAACGGAATGTGCCGGTCATCGAGGCATTGCTGTTCATCCGCAGCTCCTGTCGCAGACCAAACGCACGCAAGTTATGTGAGCCGTGCTTCGTCGCGGTGTGCGACCGATCACGGCTGAGAGCGTGCGCGCTGAGTGCGCACGCGAGCGTGGGACATCAATCACGCTGCCAGAGCGATATGACAAATGATCGTGCAGCGCTCGCCTGGGTCCATTTCGCGACACGAATTGCGCAGCGCCGTCGAAATGCGCGAGCCGCCACCCGGTCGGGCAGCTGCGGGTGCAGCGGCCCTGCCGAGGGCGGCGCGGCCGCGCATCGTGCGCATCGAGACCCGTCCCTGAGCAGCCGCAGGACGAGTGTCGACCAGGCGTGCGGCGAGTGCCACGAGCGTTCGTGAGGAGATCGGCGAGAAACAAAAAACGGAGCTAGCGATTTGCGCCGTTGCTCTTCAGGTAGGCGAAGCCACCCTCCTTGATGTACAGGATGCAACCGGCACGCGAACTCGCGTGATGCACCGACTCCGCAGGCAACCGCATCCAGGTGCCGACGCCATGTGATCCCAGCTCGTCCTCGAATGCACCGTCGAGCACGAAAATTTCCGCGCCATCCGCATAACGCAAGTCGCGAGGCGCGTCATCGGGCGCCCAGCGCTCCAGTCGTGTCGTATCCGAATATCCGGGCTGTCGGTAGAGCAGCTTGATCGCGCGATCGGGCGAGTCGGTCGCCTGCCAGTCGAGTGAGTCGGTGGCGATCACCACGTGCCGGCGATCCTTCCCCGGGAACTGACGCAGCTTCACGAACAGCAGGCAACCCCGACGCGAGAACGGTGCGTGGCGGAACCCGTGCGGGTTGAGGAGATAGGTGCCCGCGGGCCAGTCGCCATGCTCGTCGGAGAACACGCCATCGAGCACGAGGATTTCCTCGCCATCCGGATGATCGTGCGGCGCGAACGTGGACTCGGGCTCATAGCGCACCACCGAAGTGACCTGGCCGGACTCGGGCGGCCCCACCAGGTGGACGCGCTTGCGCAGCACGCTGGCACTTGGACTGTCCGCCCAGCTCATGGCACTCGTGTCGACGACGACGCGGACCGACAGGTCACCGTTGATGGTCGCGCTCACTCCGGGCTCGACACGGCGGATGAGGAGAACATGACACCGCCCCGGACCCCGACGACGCCGCCCGCAAGGCCCGCATCCTGGCGCATGGCGTCCTGCATCTGCTGATAGCTCGTGTAGCGCTCGAGTTGTTCGGGTGTCAGGAGCGCCGCAATCCGCTCGCGGACCCGCAGCTCGCGCTCCTCGAACGCCTGCTGGTAGCGCTGCAGGTCCTCCGGCGTCGGACGAACGCGCTCGCCCATCCATTCCTGCGGCACGGTGGTACGTTCTTCGATGAACGCGGCAAGGATCTGCTTGGCCTGCTCGGCGCCCAACGGCGTGGGCGTCGCTTCGAACAGGCGCGACAATTCCGCGACCTGCATGCGCTCCATCGCGCTGCCCTGGTAATCCGTATACGCCCGGTACTTCTCTTCGCCGAGGAGTTCCCGGATCGCCCGGTTGGTATCGCGCTGCTGCTCCCGCATCTTGTTCTGCATTTCCTCGATCGCTGCCGGATCGAGCACACCGGACGAGCCGAATTCGAACGGTGGTATCTGTCCGTCGGCCATCAGTGCAATCAGCGAGTCTGCTTGCTCGGGCGAGAGATCGAGCAGGTCGAACAGCTCCTCGTTCGAGCGGCGCAGCCACTCGCGCTGATGCGCGCGCGTCAGGTCGCGAGCGATCGGGCTTCGCATCCATTCGAGCTGGGCCGCGCTGGGCCGGGGGTCCACGACGTCGCTGGCAGTCGCAGGTTCGACATGTGTGGGCGGCAGGTAGATGGTCGCGCTCGCTGCTCCTGGCGGCGAGCGCTGCGGATCCTGTTCGTTGGCGCGATCGTGCACCTGGCCGAGCTGCCGCCGCTCGAGCTGTGCGCGCGTCCCGTCGAGCGTGGCCAACCGGGCCTGGAGCCCACTGCGCAACGCACTCTCCGTGCGCACGCGTTCGCGCTCGCGCTGCACTTCGGCGTAGAGATGCGCACACAGGATGCCGAGCAAGGCGCTCGGCAGCAGTGCGATGATGACAATGCGGGGACTCATGGCGGCGAGCAGTCAGACTACTCGCGCCGCTCATGAGTTCAAGGGCTATTCGTCGTCGCGATCCGTCGCGCGCCGGCCGCGCCCGATGCGCCGTTCGCCGATGGGCGTGGTGCGCAACTCGCCGCGGTCATTGGCGCGGCGCGGACCGACGCGGCGGTCCTTGTGGTGCTTGTACGTGCAGCGGCAATACTCGGGGGACGGACAGCACTCGAGCGGCAGGGATGGCGCTTCATTCGAGAGATAGCGATGCCCCTTGAGAGCGTTCGCCGCATCGCAGGCATGTCCCGGCGTGACGATGGTGACCGCGTGCCAGGTGGCCTTGCCGTTGCTGTTCTGTGGGGCGCGCGCGACGGTCTTGCCGGCCTTCTCCGGACGGTAGGAGTTGGGGTATCGATCCGCCATCAAGCCCCCTGCGGGCTTCAAGCCCGTGCACACATGGCCGTGGCGAAAAATCCTACGCTGGCAATGTTTGCGGAATTGAGACGCCCGTTCCGGGAAGGCGGTCAGGGCGCCGGGCAACTGTGATGGCCGCCGCAGTTTGTGACGCTGCGGGATGCCGTTGCGCTGCGGCAGAAGCGCTCTATTTCACGTAGCGGATGGCGAGGGCGATCGGCAGGCCGACGAGCACCATGTGCGCAATGATGTGCGGTGTCGCGCTCGATAGCGTGTGCGTTACTTCATGCGGAAAAGCAGAGAGCGGCACGACGACCAGGTTCATGACGATCCAGATGGCGATGCCGAACAGTAGCCCGCACACGATCGGCTGTCGCGTGAGAATCGCGAGCCGGCGACTCGCCGCGAAGTAAAGCGCAGCGGCCACGATCAGGATGAAATAGTGCAGCAAACCGCCGAGCGCCGCCGACATCGCACCGCCTTCGTAGGCGGCCTTGCCGAGCAGGCCACTGGCAATCGACTGCATGATGCGCAGCGGATTCACGCCCCGCGGCCCGTACCACACGAACGCGTAAATGAGATCGAAGGTGCCGGCGATCAGTCCGCCCGAGACGATGGCGCGGATGGGCTTCGAGTGTTGCGCGGGGAGCGCTTCGGCTGCGGTGTTCAAGGGATTCTCCCCCGTGCGGCGTGTGCGCCGATCGAATGTGCGGCGTCATAACACACGCGGGTTGGGCGATCTATCCCCTTCGTCCCCTACTGACGTATCGGTACACGATTGCGGGTGTCGCCCCCCGTCAAGCCCAGGCGGGATAGGAGTTACGCGGTGCCGCCGACGGTGAGTGCGTCGATCTTGAGCGTGGGCTGACCGACACCGACCGGCACGCTCTGCCCTTCCTTGCCGCACACGCCGATCCCCTGGTCGAGCGCGAGATCGTTGCCGACCATGCTCACGCGCGTCAGCACATCGGGGCCGTTGCCGATCAGGGTGGCGCCCTTCACCGGCGTCGTGACCTTGCCGTTTTCGATGAGATACGCCTCGCTCGCGGAAAACACGAACTTGCCGGAGGTGATGTCGACCTGACCGCCGCCGAAATTCACCGCGTACAGTCCCTTCTTCACCGAGCGGATGATCTCCTGCGGGTCGTGCGGGCCGGCCAGCATGTAGGTGTTGGTCATGCGCGGCATCACGATGTGCGCAAACGATTCGCGACGGCCATTGCCGGTCGGCTCCATGCCCATGAGGCGGGCGTTCAGCTTGTCCTGCAGGTAACCCCTGAGCACGCCGTTCTCGATCAGCGTCGTGCAGCGCGTGGGCGTGCCCTCGTCGTCGATGTTGAGCGAGCCGCGGCGGCCGGAAAGCGTGCCGTCGTCGACGACGGTGCAGAGCGGCGAAGCCACGCGCTGGCCGATGCGGTTGCTGAATGCGGACGTGCCCTTGCGATTGAAATCGCCTTCGAGACCGTGACCGATCGCCTCGTGCAGCAGGACGCCGGGCCAACCGGGCCCGAGCACGACCGGCATCGTGCCGGCCGGCGCCGGCACCGCTTCCAGGTTCACGAGCGCCTGGCGCACTGCCTCGCGAGCGTGCCCGAGCGCGCGTTCGAACGTGACTTCGCCAAGACTGAAGCGACCGCCGCCGCCGCTGAAGCCCTGCTCGCGACGCCCATTCTGTTCGGCGATCACGGAAACGTTGATGCGCACGAGCGGCCGCACGTCAGCCGCGATGACGCCGTCGCTGGTGACCACCAGCACCACCTCGTGCAGCGCGCTCAGGGAAGCCATCACCTGCACGATGCGCGGGTCCATGCGGCGCGTCTCTGCATCGATGCGCGACAGCAGGCTCACCTTGTCGACATCGTTCATCGTCACGAGCGGATCGATCGGCAGGTAGAGGCGATGTCCGCTGCGCGCCGACCACGCCTGCACACTGTGCGTCGCGCCCTGGCGCGCGATGGCGCGAGCGGCCCGCGACGCTTCCTCGAGCGCCGGCATCACGATCTCGTCCGAATATGCGAACCCGGTCTTCTCGCCCGCAATGGCGCGTACGCCGACGCCCTGCTCGATGCTGTGGCTGCCGTCCTTGACGATGCCGTCCTCGAGCGACCATGACTCTTCGCGCGCAAGCTGAAAGTAGAGGTCGGCGTTGTCGATGGCGTGACCCAGCAACGTGCCAAGCACGCGGGTCAGGCGGCCCTCGTCGAGACCCGAGGGTGCCAGCAACGCCTGGTTGGCGATGTCGAGCGGATTTGCGAGAGCGGCATTCATGAGCAGGAGAACACGCGATGGTTCAGGGCGGGAAAGCTCTGGCGCACTTCCCCCTGCTTGTCGCGGTCGAGCTGTGCCGTCACCACTCCCGCCCCTTGCGGCAGCCGGGACAATACGCCGCCCCAGAAATCCACGATCATGGTGTCGCCGTAAGTTTCGCGTCCGCTCGCATGAACGCCCGATTGTGCGGGCGCCAGCAGGAAACACAAGTTTTCGATGGCCCGGGCCCGCAGCAGCGTTTCCCAGTGCGCGCGGCCGGTGGGCACGGTGAACGCCGAGGGCAGGCTGAGCACCTCCGCGCCCTTCGCCGAGAGCTGGCGGAAAAGCTCCGGGAAGCGCATGTCGTAGCATACGCCGAGACCCACGCGGCCCACCGGTGTGTCGACGAGCACCGGCTCACGCCCGGGCAGGATCGTCGCTGACTCCCGATACTGCTCATCCTTGTCCGGCAGCTTGGTGTCGAACAGGTGGATCTTGTCGTAGCGGGCGCGTCTCTCTCCGGCGGAATCGTAGACGAGGCAGGCGGCGGCGGGGCGACCTGCGACCGGCGAGCGCAGCGGAATTGTGCCCCCGATGATCCAGAGCTTGAGACGCCGCGCAGTCTCGGCCAGGAACGCCTGGATGGGCCCATCGCCATCGTTCTCGATGACCGCCAGCTTGTCCGCTTCCTTGCGTGGCATGATCGAGAAATTCTCGGGCAACCCGGCGAGCACTGCACCGCGCGCCGCGGCCTCCTCGAGCAAGCGCCCCGCGGTCGTGAGGTTGTCACGCACCTCGGGGGCGGAATTCATCTGTATCGCTGCGACGATGGTCATGGCTTGCCGTCTGCCTTGCGTTCGGCCGTGCGCACGGCGTTCTCGGCCTTCTTCTTGTCCGCGTCCTCCACGCGCTGCACCACCGGATTGTCCCACGAGCCCGTAATGCGATAGTAGCCGCGCGTGATGCCCTTGAGCGGCTCCTTGAAAATCTGCGAGAACACCAGCAGCGCCGCGCCGACCACCGGACCGCCGGCCAGCGCGCCCGCGACCGGCAATGACTGACCGAGGCTTCCGGTCACGACCGCAGTCTGGTCGTAGTCGCGCTCGCCGAGGCCCGTGCGTCCCACCACGCCGATTTCCGCCGCCGGCCCCTTGAGGAGCAGGTTCTGGGTATAGGCATCGCCCGACTTGAGCGTGAAATCACCGCGGACGCTGTCGAAGGCCAGGCCCTTGTCGGTGAAGTCGGTAAAGTCGAGCGACAGGCGACGTGGCAGCGCCGCGACGCTCATCAGGCCGAAGATGCGACCCGCGCCCGGCTGCACGCTCAAGAGCTGGCCGTCGTCGATCTGGATCGACATCGTGCCGCTGAGACGGCCGAGGAGCTCGGAATCGGGCGCGCCCGGCCAGGTGACACTGGCGGTCACGGCACCGTGCTTGCCCGTGATCGCGTCGCCGTAGCCCAGATCGCGCAGCGTCTGCAACAAGTCGGTGCTCGTGAGTTCGAGCTCGAGCGCGCCCTGTTGTCCTTGTGGCGTCACGCTCCACGCTCCCGAGCCCCGCACCGTAAAGCTGGAGGCTTGCGTAGCAAGTGATCGCAGCACGAGACCGTCCGCACTACGCCGCAGCTCGGCGCGCACCAGGCCGAGTTTCTTGCCGAGGCCCTCGAATTCGGCGATCGAGGCGTTCACGTCCGGCCACTGCCTGGGGTCGGGCTCGCGGCCCTCCTCGCGTGGCGCGTCGTCCTCAGCCGGCGTCAGACGCAGTCGCGCCATGTTCAACACCAGGGGCTCGGCACCGCGTAGCTCGTAAGGCACGAGCACAGTGCCCTGCGCTTGCGGCCCGTCGACGCTCACGGTCCACGCGTGCTCGCCAGCCAACAGATTCGCGTGCACGTCGGAGAAGCGAAATCCGAAGAGCTGCAGATCGTGCACGGTGAGATCGGCACTGCGCAGGTAGTCGGAAAGCGGGCGCTTGCCGGGCTTGCCGGAGCGCAATGCAAGCCAGTCCGACAGGTCGAACTCGTCGACCGTGCCGCGCAGCTCCAATCCGGGCATCGTCGGCAGACGGACATCGCCCGCACCAAGACGCACGCTGCCACGATCGAATACCCAGCCAGGTCCGCCACGCACGAACCGCAGTTGTGAGCGCATGTTGCTGCCATAGCTGGCGCGCACCACGGCTTCCCCAGTACCAGGCCAATGCACTGCGACGTGCATCGCGCGCGTCTCGGATGCGCTCTTCGCCACGGGCGTCGGCAATTCGATCTCCGTGCCCCGCAGAGTCGAGTCGAGGCGCACACTCGGGCGCGCAATCATGTCATCGGGTGTTTCGCCGACAGCGGCGGCCGGGATGCGGGCGATACCCCGCCAATCGATGCGGCCGCCGATCCTCATCGATTCCGGCGCGCCGAGCGCCGCGGTCAACCCGGTCGTCGGCGTGCTGCCGCGCACCCGTACCACGTTCTCGAAGAGGCCGTTGCTCACGGCGGTCGGGGTGAGCTCGATGTTGATCGGGCCGCCCAGGTATTCGCCGGTGAGCCCCGCGCTGCTGATCCGCTTGTCCTCGATCTTCAGGTCGCCCGCGAGCTTCTCGACCGCGTGAGCGGTGTCGCCGAATTGCAGCCGCGCGCCTTCGATATGGGTCGCGATCACGATGTGCCGGTCGTCGAGATGCCTGATCGGCAGCAACAGGTCGACTTCCGAGCGCACCTGCCCACTACCGCGGAGTTTCATGAAGGCAGCGCTCAGCTTGGGGCCGGCCGGACTGCCCTGCATATAGCCGAGCGCGGCGCCCGCATCACCGGTCGCACGGCCCTTGACGAGAAGATCGCCTTCCTTGAAATCGGCGATCTGCGCGACGCCCTCCTCGATCGTGAGCCCGTTGAGCTTCGCCTGCTTGAGCCGGGCGCTCAGGCCGGCGTTGCGGAACTCGACGTCGACCGAGCCGTTGTCGAGCTGCGGCCAACCTTCCGCGTAGTGCAGAGTGAGTCCCTCGACCAGAAAGCTCACCCGGAACTCGCCCTCGCCGCCGCGGAACGGGAACTTGCGGGTTGGCCCATCGATGACGAACTCGCCGCTCGGTACGCGACCCGCGAGGAATGCGGCGTCGAGCCACGCGAGCACCTTGCCCTTGAGCTTGTCGATGGGCAGGTAGCGCCAGCCCTCGACCACGAGCGCATCGCGAAAACGACTGTGCAGCTTCAGGACGGGCGACAACCCGTCGCCCGGAAGCGTGAGATCGACGTCGGTGTCGGCCGTGGCGTGGGCACTGCGCAATTCGAACTGGCGCGTGCGGATGTGCCAGCCGCCGGCGTCGTGTGCCCACTCGATCGCGCCGCGCGCCGTATCGGCGCTCAGCGGCGAGCGGAATTTCTGCGGCATCGTCAGCTGGAGGGCGCGCGATTCGATCGTGGCGCGCCCTTGCGCACTCGAGCCGTTCGCCGTACCGCTGAGACCCCGCAAGCCCGGGAACTTGCCGTAGGGATTGAACCCAACATCGGCAAAGCGCGCGTCGATTCTCACGTCGGGCAACGCGTCTTCGCTGCGCGCATAGCTCAACCGGAACGCGCGGACCTCACCTTCGGGAGCGAGCGTGCCGAATCGCTCGCGCCACTCTCCGGCCGGTGCAAGGCTCGCGAACGGCGCGAGATTCTCGAGGCGCAGGTAGCTCGCCCGTGTCTCGAAGCTCAGCGAGCGTGCGTCGCCCTTCCAGATGACCGCAAGGTCCGAAGGACTCCAACGGTGCCGGTCGGTGCTCACCTCGACGTCGCGGCCGCTGAGCTGCCATTGCGCTGCATCGCGCTGCAGATCGAAGTCGCCCGCCAGCACGGGGTAACGCGTCGATGGCGTGCCCGCTCCTGCCGGCAATACCACCTGGGCAAGCTGCAGCCGCACCTTCGCGGCGTCGAGGCGCGGCCCATTCAGGTGCGCCTCCAAGCGCAGGTTTCCTTCACCTGCGAGCGGCAGGTTCGCCAGCGCGCCGAACTGCTCGCGCCACCCGGCGAGTTCGAGATCACGCGCGTGCAGCGCGAGCTGCCATTCCAGCTTTTGGGGCTCGCTCAGGGCGCCATGGGCGCGGCCTTCGACCTCGAGCGTCGCCCCCATACCTTCGGGCAGTGGCAGCTCGGCGTCGATGTCGAGGTCGTTGCGGCCGCGGCGCACGGTGATGTCGACCGCGGTCAGGATGGCATCGCGCAACTTGCCCTGCAGATCGGTGAAGGTCACCCGTGCATCCGCGATATCGAGCCGGCCGGTGGGCAGATCATCGACCGTGAAGCGGCGCTCGCCCGATTGCGGCTTGAGCGCCGCCTGGCCCTCGAGCTCGATGCGGCCGTCGGCCGTCCGCACCAGTCCGATCTCCGGCTCGATCAGGCGCAGGCGTCCGGGCAGGAGCTCCGCGTGCAGCAGCGCGCGCCAGAAATCGAACCCGACGCTCGCAGCGCGCGCCTCGGCCAGCAACGGCCCACCCTGGGGCGCGTAAACCTCGACGGCGGTGATGTAGATCTCCGGCCCGAAGAATCGCCAGCGCGCATCGAGCTCGCGAAAGCGCACGTCGAGGTGCGTCGTCTCGTTGACCCACGCCTGGATCTGGTCGCGATAATCAGGGACGTGTGTGAGCAGCACGCGCAAGGTCCCGAGCGCAAGCGCCAGCACCACCACCAGCGTGCCGCCAATGGCCGCCAGCCAGCGCACCACGCGGCGCGCGCGCGTATCGCGGCGCCGCGGCATGGAATCCTGCGTTGTCGTCACCTCGGTCACTACATCAACACCACGTCGAACTGGTCCACGGTGTAGAGCGCTTCGGTCTGCAAGCGGATGGGCTTGCCGGTGAGTACTTCGAGCTCGGCCAGCGCGGCGGATTCCTCGTCGAGGAGCATCTCGATAACGTCCTGGTGCGCCAGGACCATGAGCTGCTGCACCTCGAACTGGCGGTATTGGCGAAGGATTTCGCGAAAGATGCCGTAGCAGACGGTTTCCGGCGTCTTGACGAAGCCACGCGTCTGGCAGGTAGGACACGGCTGACAGAGCAGATGTTCCAGGCTCTCGCGCGTGCGCTTGCGCGTCATCTCCACCAGGCCGAGCGGCGAGACGCTCGAGATGTGCGTGCGGGCATGGTCGCTCTCCAGGTACTTTTCGAGAGCCTGGATCACCTGGCGGCGATGCTCCTCTTCCTGCATGTCGATGAAGTCGATGATGATGATGCCGCCGAGGTTGCGCAGCCGCAGTTGCCGCGCGATCGCCAGCGCCGCCTCGAGGTTGGTGCGGAAAATCGTTTCTTCGAGGTTGCGATGGCCCACGTACGCGCCGGTGTTGACGTCGATGGTGGTCATGGCCTCGGTCTGGTCGATGATGAGGTAGCCGCCCGACTTGAGGAGCACCTTGCTGTCGAGCGCCTTTTCGATCTCCTCTTCCACGTTGTGCAGGTCGAACAACGGCCGCGGCTGCGCGTAGAGCTCGATCTTGGCGGTGCTCTCCGGCATGAAGTTGCGGGCGAACTCGAGCATGCGCTCGTGCGCCGCCGCTGCGTCGACATATACGCGCTCGACCTCGCCGTTCAGCAGGTCGCGCAGCACCCGTACCGGCAACGGCAGATCCTCATGCACCAGCTGGCGCGCCGGCGTGGCCAGGCCCTTGTCGCGGATCGACTCCCACAGGCGACGCAGGAACAGCATGTCGTCTCGCAACGCTTCCGCCGCGACGCCTTCCGCCGCCGTGCGCACGATGTAGCCCCCGGGGACGTCGGACGGCACCAGCTGGCTCACCGCCTCGCGCAATCGCCGCCGCTCCTCTTCATCTTCGATGCGCGCGGAGACACCGACCCCGCGTCCCGAGGGCATGTAGACCATGTAGCGGGAGGGGATCGAGACAAAGGTCGTGAGGCGCGCGCCCTTGGTACCGATAGGATCCTTGAGCACCTGCACCAGGATCTCGTCGCCCTCGCTCGCGAGCTCGCGGATGTTGGCGCTCGCGGGGGTCTCGATACCGTCGCTCTCGTCGGCACGTCGCGCCATATCGGAGGCATGCAGGAACGCCGTGCGCTCGAGGCCGATGTCGATGAACGCCGCCTGCATGCCGGGCAGCACGCGCGAGACCTTTCCCTTGTAGATGTTGCCGGCCAGGCCGCGGCGATTGGCCCGCTCGATGAATACTTCCTGGACGACGCCGTTCTCCACGACCGCCGCGCGCGACTCACGCGGAGTCACATTGACGAGAATTTCGGCGCTCATCACGACGCGTGTCTGTGCATCCATGTCCCGATTCCCGCGCGGACCAGGAGCTCCGCGGTTTCGAACAACGGCAGCCCCATCACTCCGGAGTAGCTGCCTTCGAGTGTTTCGATGAAGACGGCGGCGCGCCCCTGGATCGCGTAGGCGCCGGCCTTGTCGCTCGGTTCGCCCGTATCCCAATAGCTCTCGATCTCATCCGGCTTGAGCTCGCGCAACTTGACGCGGCTCGCGCTCACGCGCGACTCGAGCCCGCGCTCCGTGCGCAACGCCACTGCAGTGAAGACTTCGTGCATGCGTCCCGACAGCCTTCCGAGCATGGCGAGTGCTTCGCTGCGATCGCGCGGCTTGCCGAGAATCGAGTCCGCAA
Organism: Steroidobacteraceae bacterium; assembly: GCA_035455565.1. GTDB lineage: Bacteria > Pseudomonadota > Gammaproteobacteria > Steroidobacterales > Steroidobacteraceae > DATBVX01. The sequence continues at coordinate 17,350 of DATIEU010000103.1, forward strand.
GCACGACGGCGGTGTCGGCAGCCAGCACCGCCCGTGCGGCGTCAGGACCGAACAAGGTCCAGGCGGTCTCGGCCTTGGCGCGAGCCAGCCGGATTACGTAATCGCGGGGAGGCTCGCGTGGTTGACGCGATTCATCGACCTGCACGGGCCGCGCCTGGTACTCGACCCCGATCTGGTCGAGGAGCGCGCGCCGGCGGGGCGAGGCGGAGGCGAGGTAGAGCGTCTTCGAGGCCATTGCGGGCAGCTGATATTGCCTGTTCAACCAATGAGTTGAGCGGTCCTGCCCGAAACTGGTGCAGCGCGCGCAGGATACCATCCTGAACGCGGCCCCATGAACGAGATGTGAACGGGATGCGGGTGCGCTGGCTCAGCGCTTGAACAGGCGCGACCACAGCGAGCTGTCGGCCGGCGCCGTCCGCTGCGCAACGGGGATCAGCGGCGTATAGACCTTCGGCTCTTTGGTCTCGAGCACGATCGTCGTGGTATTCGAGTCCACCGCCGTGCCGTTCGCGCCCGCGTGCGGCGACTTCGCACGCCGGTCCTTGAAGCGCTCGTACTCGGCGGTCGCGACACGCTTGAGCTCCGAGTCGCTGAAGTAGGTCTTGAGATACCCGGCGACGACGCTCGCCGAGACTTCCTCGGAGAAGAAGCCGAGCCGCAGGCTGTGCAGGACCTTGCCCTGCTCGACGCTATCGACCACATACAGGTGGTACTCATCAAAGATGTCGAGGTGCGGCACCGCCGACAGGTCGACGCGCTGTTCGGACAGCGACAGCTGCACCACGAACCACTTCGATTGCTTGTCGTCGCTCAGCTCGAGCGGCGTCAGCGCGCGTAGGGTCTGAGTGCTGTCGACGTCGACCGGCGAGTCGGCGACGACTACTGGCGGCCTGATGGCAGCATCGGCCTTGGCCTTGCGCTCGGCCTGCGCCTTGGCTTCGGCTTCGGCACGAGCTTTCGCTTCGGCTTCCGCCCGAGCTTTGGCTTCCGCGTCGGCACGGGCTTTCTTTTCGGCCTTGGCGCGGGCTTTCTTTTCGGCCTCGGCGCGAGATTTCGCTTCCGCCTCGGCGCGGGCTTTGGCCTCGGCTTCGGCACGGGCCTTGGCTTCGGCCTCGGCACGGGCTTTGGCTTCGGCCTCGGCACGAGCCTTGGCTTCGGCCTCGGCACGAGCCTTGGCTTCAGCTTCCGCACGCGCCTTCTTTTCGGCCTCGGCACGGGCTTTCGCTTCTGCCTCGGCACGGGCTTTCGCTTCTGCCTCGGCGCGGGCCTTCGCTTCTGCCTCGGCGCGGGCCTTCGCTTCGGCTTCCGCGCGAGCCTTGGCTTCGGCTTCGGCGCGGGCTCTCTGTTCGGCTTCCGCACGGATGCGCGCTTCTGTTTCGGCACGAACCCTGGCTTCCGCCTCGGCGCGCAGGCGCGCTTCGGTCTCCGCGCGCAGCTTCGCTTCCACTTCCGCACGGGCGCGTGCTTCCGCCTCGGCGAGCGCTTTTCTCTCGGCCTCGGCGCGCGCGCGGGCCTCCTCTTCCATCCGCAGTCGCGCCTCGAGGTCCGCTTTCGCTTGCGCTTCGATTTCGGCGCGAATGCGAGCTTCGGCCTCGGCGCGAATGCGCGCTTCCTGTTCGGTCCGCAGCTTCTCTTCCGCTTCGGCCCGTGCCCGGGCCTCGGCTTCGGCGCGCTGGCGCGCGTCCGCTTCGGCTCGCGCCTTTTGCTCGAGCTCCGCCTGCACCTGCGCCTCCACCTCGGCGCGAATGCGCGCCTCGGTCTCCGCGCGTGCCCGCGCTTCGGCCTCGGCCTGAGCCTGAGCTTCAGCTTCCGACTTGGCTTTCGCTTCCGCCTTGCTCGCCGCCTCGAACGCCGCGGCGATCAACCGGGATTCGCTGCGGCCGGTGGCTTCGGTCAGCGGCGTCGCATCGTCACGCGCGACGGGCTCGTTCTCGAAGATCCGCGCGATGGCGCGCAGATCGCTGGGCAGTTCTTCCGCGGGCGCCGCGGGCGTTGCCGGAGCGGGGCTGGCGTCGGCTGCGGGTTCAGGCGGCGCCAGCGGACCGCGAATGCGTTCGACAATGGTGTCGACGAAGTCGAACTCGATGGGCACTTCTTCGGGCCGGCGGCTCTTGCCGGTCGTCGATGTGCTCGTCGATGCGACCTCCTGAGGAGCGGGCACCCGCGCAGTGGGCGGCGTCGCAGCGGGAACAGCGCTGGTGGCTGAGCTCGCGCGTGCCTCGGGGCGCGGTGCGGGCGCCTGGATAATGGTATCGACCGCCTGCAAGTCGATCGAGACTTCCTCGGGCGCCTTGCTCTTCGCGGGCGCAGCCGCGGGTGCCGCAGCGGTTGGCGGACTCGCGGGACGGGGCTTGGTGAGCAACTCGAACGCAGCGCGTGCGGTGTCGTCGAGCTCTATCGCGGGCGCCGCGGCGGATGCAGGCGTGTCGAAAATCCGATCGATCAGGTGCAGATCGATCGGGGCTTCATCCTGCTTCGCGGGCGCTGGCTTCGCTGCGTGCGCAGCCGGCTTGGAAGTCGGCGGTGCGGCCGTGGGCGTGGGCGCAGCCTTGTGGCTCTTGGGTTGATCGCCATGCGCGTGGCGGCGAGCACGGGCGTGTTTCGGGTGCGCGGCGGGATGCTGTTGCGGCGCTGGCGCGTTGCGTGGCTTGCTCGCGGTGGGCTCGGCGAGCGCGGCGTTGAGGATCGCTTCGACTTCCAGCGCTTCGAGCTGCTTGTCGGTCAGGTTGTGGGAACTCGAGCCATTGTGCTTGTGAGCGTTGTGCTGGGGGTGAGCGGCGCGTGGCGCATGGTCGCGGCGCACGTCGCGCTTCTTGCCAATCTTGCGCACGCCGTCGTTACGCACCTTCTGGCGGGACTGCGCAGAGTCGCGCTTGGCGATGAAGCGCAGATCATCGCGCGTGGCCTGCGTGGCGAAGGAGCTGGGATAACGTGAGCGTAGTGCCTCGACGGCCTTCTCGACGTTCTCCACGTTGCTGAAGAACCCCAGCCTCAGCCGAAAACGCGCGCGCCCATCTTCCTTGGTCGTGACCTGGAAGAGGCGACACTGCTCGAATCCGACGAGTGTCTTGGTGGGAATGCTGATGGGCGCGGTGGAGGCACTCAGATTGATGACGAAGGGACCCGGTCCCTCCAGACGCGGCGTCTCGACCGGCGTCGTGAACAGGTCATCAATCGAAAGATGCCAGAGGTCCTGGGCGCTACGCCCGCTCATCGCCACGCTCCCAAACGCAACGCCACTTCAACTCGAGCCTGCCCGAATGGCTCGTGCCCTTAAATCTCGACGAGGCTGATTTTTGCGGCTTCCGCGGACGAAAGAATTCTCTGCAGTTGATCCCCTAAGGGCAAGCAGGCACGTCGCCTAACACCGACAACCCTGTCGCAGATTTGACAGGTTGTCGGTCACGCCCTGCCGTTATGTCACACCGCCGCGATGATAGGGATGACCCTTGAGAATACTGAGCGCGCGGTAGAGCTGTTCCACGATCACGATGCGCACCAGCGCATGCGGCAGCGTCAGCGGCGAAAGCGACCAGTGCAGGTTGGCGCGCTTGCGGCATTCGGCAGCGATACCGTCCGGACCGCCGATGAGGAGCGTCACATCGCGTCCGTCCTGCAGGCGAGCCCCAAGCCACTTTGACAATTCCTCGGTGCTGAACGCCTTGCCGCTCACTTCCAGCGCCACCACGAATTCGTCGGGGTGAATCGCGATCATCATGCGCCGGCCTTCGTCGGCCACAGCCCGTGCCGTGTCGCCGCCGGCAGTGCGCTTGGCGAGAGCGAGCTCCTCGATCTGCAGGCGCAGCTCAGGACCGAGCCTGCGCGCGTAGTCGGCGATGCCGGTATCCACCCAGCCGGGCATGCGAGTCCCGACGGCAAGCAGCCGCAGGCGCATTCAGCAGTGCCGGTGGGGAGAAGTCACACGCGAAATACTACTTGGGCAAGCGCGCATCCCAGAGTTTTTCGAGGCCGTAAAACTCACGTATGCGAGGCATCATGATGTGCACCAGCACGTCGGGAAGATCCACCAGGACCCATTCTCCTTCGCGCTCGCCTTCGATGCCGAAGGGGCGAAAGCCCGCTTCCTTTGCCTTCTCGATGACCCGGTCCGCGACGGAGCGGACGTGACGGTCGGAGGTGCCCGAGGCAATCACCATGGTGTCGGTGATGTCGGTCAGGGGACGCACATCGAGCACCTTGATGTTCGCCGCCTTCATGTCTTCAAGCGCCTCGACCACGACCGCCTTGAGTGAACGCCGCAAGCCCTTGCGCGGGCGCTTGAGAGTGGTGGAAATCATGCCGGTGTGTTGCCTCCTTTGATGGTGTAGCACTTGCTCTCGAGAATGATCTTGCGAACGCTGTCGGGCATCAGGAACCGCGGATCGCGGCCCGCCGACACCAGCGTGCGCACTTCGGTGGAAGAGATTTCGAGCTGCGTGACCGCGTGGATGTAGATGCAGCCGGCACGTGACTCGTGCAGGTCGCCGATGCGGCCAGTGCCGCGATCGACCAGGAGCTCTCCGAGGGGTCCCATGCCCGGCGCCCGCCAGCCGGGCCGGTGAGCCACCACCACGTGCGCGAGCTGCAGGATCTCGCGCCACTGATACCACTTCGGCAGCCCCAAGAAGGCATCCATGCCCACGATGAGACAGAGCGATCGATCGGGATGTTCCGCGCGCAAGGTGGCCAGCGTATCGACCGAATATGAAGGACCTTCGCGGCGAATCTCGCGGTCATCCACCAGGAAGCCGTGTTGTCCCTCGGTGGCGGCCTTCACCATCTGCAGTCGCAGGTCCGCCGTGGCCAGCGGCTGCTCGCGATGCGGCGGGTTGCCGGCGGGCATGAACCGCACTTCCGTCAGGCGCAGGGCTTGCAGCAGCTCGAAGGCGGTTCTCAGGTGGCCGTAGTGAATGGGGTCGAACGTGCCGCCGAAGATCCCGATTGGATTCATACCGCCGTTAAGCTGCCCGAACTGATCTTGCAATGCAAAGGTACAGCGCTAGGCTGCGTTGGGGAAATTAAGTGCCCCCGCGAGGCGCGCAACGAGCCGCTCGAGTGCATCCCACGGGTCGCCCCGGCGCCGGCCCTTGATGGTGCGATCCACCAGTAACGCCTCGGCAATCAAGGACCGGATGGCGGCGGGCTTCGTGACACGCCGGGCGGCGGCCTCGAGCGCCGGGCTGGGACGCTGCCATCCGCTCTGCGGCAGGAGGCGCTGCCATAGCGCGCGGATCTCGCGGTTGAGCGCCCAGAGTGTCAACGTCGGTTCGACACCCTCGGCGCGCAATCCCGCGAGGATACGCAGCGCCCGCTCCGCGTCGCCTTGCAGCACCGCCTCGGAGAGTTGGAACACGTCGTAGCGGGCACTGCTCGCGACGGCATGCGCGAGCGTCTCCGCATCGAGCGTTCCGGGCTTTACGAGAAGCGCGAGCTTTTCGATCTCCTGTTGCGCGGCGAGCAGGTTTCCCTCGACGCGCTCCGCGAGCAGGCGCGTGGCTGCGGCGTCGGGCTCGAGCCCGCGTGCTCGCAATCGCCTGGCGATCCACTCGGGAAGGCGCTCGATATCGATTGGCCACACGGGCAGCCACACGCCATGGCGCTCGAAGGCCTGGACCCAGCCGCTTTGTAAGGTGGCACGCTCGAGCTTGCCGGAAACGACGAGCAACAGCTGATCGGGCGGTGGATCCGTCACGATCGATTCGAGAATCGCGGCGCCCTCGCCCGGCTTGCCGGTCGGCAACCGCACTTCCAGGATGCGCTTCTCCGCGAAGAGCGAGAGCGACTGGCTCTCGCCGCGCAGCGCATTCCAGTCGAAGCCGCGCTCGACGAAGAACACCTGCCGCTCCGTATAACCTTGCTCGCGCGCGCGAACGCGGATGGCGTCAGCAGCCTCCCCGCTCAGCAGGGGCTCATCGCCCGAGATGAGATAGGCACTCTTGAGATCGCGCCCGAGGTGGCCCGCCAGGCTGTCGAAGGTCAGCTTCACGGCGAAAAGTTAAACAGAATTGCTCCCGGGTGCGCCAGTGGCGAGAATTCCGTCCGTCCCAGGAAGGCAACGGACTTTCCATGCTCAAAACGGATCGCTTGCTTGGCATCGCTCTAACGTTGCTCGTGGCCGCGTGTGGCGGAGGCGGTGGCGGCGGTAACAGCGCACCACCCACAAGCGGTTGGGTGATGGGGGTCTTTGAGCCCTCGACCAATTTCGATGCGTTGTGCGTCAGCCCGCGTTCCGGCATCGATCCTGCGACGGGCGACCCTTATCCCGACCGTCCCGGAACGGTGCTCAACCAGAACAACTGGCTGCGTTCCTGGACCAACGAGCTCTACCTCTGGTATCGCGAAGTCCCGGACATCAATCCGGCAGGTTTCACGACACTCGATTATTTCGAGGAACTGGTCACCCTTAACCTGACGTCGTCGGGCAATCCGAAGGACCGCTTCCATTTCACGTTCCCGAGCGACGAATGGTTCGCGCTGTCGCAATCGGGTGTGCAGGCGGGCTATGGCGCGACGTGGGTGTTGCTCGCGACGCTTCCTCCGCGTCGCGCGGTCGTCGCGTACACCGAGCCCAATTCACCGGCCAGAGCGCCGAACGTCAACCTGATGCGCGGCGCCGAAGTCCTGAGCGTGGATGGCGTCGACCTCGTGAATGACAACACTCAGGCGGGCGTCGACATCCTGAATGCCGGACTCTTTCCATCGGCTCCCAACCAGTCCCACACCTTCGGCATCCGCGACCTCGGCTCGCAAACCACGCGCGTCGTAACGATGGTATCGGCGAACATCACGTCGGTACCGGTGCAGAACGTCACCACGGTGGCGACCAATACGGGCGTCGTAGGTTACCTGCTGTTCAACGATCACATCGCGACAGCGGAAGCGGCGCTCATCAACGCAATCAACACGCTGCAGGCCGCATCGGTGAGCGACCTGGTGCTCGACATCCGCTATAACGGCGGCGGCTTCCTCGACATCGCCAACGAGCTCGCTTTCATGATCGCGGGTGCCGGCCGCACGACGGGTCAGATCTTCGAGCGACTCGAATTCAACGACAAGCATCCGAACAGCAATCCGGTAACCGGCCAGTCGCCCACTCGGCAGTTCCTGTCCGCCTCGGTGGGGTTCTCACCCAGCGTGCCGCCGGGCACGCCGTTGCCCAGCCTGAACCTCAATCGCGTCTTCGTGCTCACTGGACCAGGCACGTGCTCGGCGAGCGAGGCGATCATCAACAGCCTGCGGGGCGTCAACGTCGATGTGATCCAGATCGGCTCGACGACCTGCGGCAAGCCGTACGGCTTCTACCCGACGGACAACTGCGGCACGACGTTTTTCACGATCCAGTTCCGGGGCGTCAATGCCAAGAACTTCGGTGAATACCCGGACGGTTTCTCGCCGCAGAACACCACCAGTACCGGCGGTGTGCGCATTCCCGGATGCTCGGTGGCGGATGATTTTCAACATGCACTGGGCGATCCCGCCGAGGGTCGCTTCGCGGCGGCGCTCGGTTATCGCGTGGGACTGACGTGCACGGTACCACCGTCCGGGATGGCGAAAGCCGCGCTCGGCGTACCGATGCCGGCCGATGGAGTGGTCTACAAAT
>DATIEU010000104.1:0-11284 GCA_035455565.1 Steroidobacteraceae bacterium
CAGGGCGGGGCCAGCGGCTCTCCGGCATGGATGACGCCGGCCGGCGCAGAGGCGAGCGACGTGCCCAACTCGAAAGCGGATTCCTCCGTCGGCGCTTCTCTCGCGGGATGGGCGTGAGAGGTTCCCCGGTGCGGCGGCTCATTACGCACGCCGGGCCTGTGCACCGATTCGGGCCGCGGGTGCGCTTTGAGGGAGCTGTGCTGGCGCGCCGCGGAGTCGATGGCGAGACGCGCGAGCCCGGGCGCGACCGGCTTCAGCAGGAAACGGTGGATCTGGCCGTTGCCCAGTAAGCCCATGAGGGCGTTGCCCTGCTCACGGCTGCCGGCGGCCACGGTGACGAGCGCGGGCTCGCGAGCCCTGAGGGCATGCGTGGCGCGCTCGAGTGCCGACTGTGTGAGTGCCTGGTCGGTCACCAGCACGGCACATTGACCCGCGGCCGCGAGCTCGATCGCCTCGCTCTCGCGCGTCGCCAGGTGCACGTCGTGATGCTCGTGCACGGCGGAGCGGATCGCCTCGAACAATCCCGAATCGTTCGTGAGCACGGTCACCGGCGCGCCGCTGGCCGAGGCGGTGAGGCTACGGTGCTCGCCCGTCTCGAGCACGACATGTTCGACCGAGCCGCCAGCTTCGGGGCGCATCCGTGCCGACCAGGAGGCGGCTTTCAGGACTTCGCGAAGCTGCTCCGCCGTGCACGGGCGCTTGAGCACCTGGAAGACCTCGGCGCGCTCGAGCACACCCTCCACCGCCTTGCGCTCGACCGCGTTGGCCAGCAGCACGCGGGTGGTGCGCGGTGCACGGCTGCGGGCCTGGATCAGGACCTCGATCCCGGAGCCGCTGAACAGTGTCTGGCCGGCGATGATCAGGCCGATGGGACTGCGCGCCACCATCGTGAGCGCGTCATTGCCGCTGATGGTGAGGTAGAACTCGAACTCGTTGCGCAACGGTTCGACCAGCTTCTTGAGCGCCTCGAGATCGTGGTCGACGATGACGACGTCGGGCGTGCGGCTCATGGAACGCGCCCGGGTCCCTGCATCGTCCTGCGTGCCCGCACCACGTTGGGCAGCCCGCTGATCCGGCTCAACACGCGGCCGAGCTCCTCGAGGCCGTGCACGCCGACGCGCAAGGCGACGTCCGCAGTGTTCTCGCGCGCATTGGTGGCGGTGCTCATCTGTTGAATGCTGATCTTCTCGTCCGCAAGCACGGCGCTGATGTCGCGCACCAGGCCGCGCCGATCGATCGCATGAATCGCAATGTCGACGTCAAAGAGCTGATCCCGCTGCTCACCCCAGGCTACCGCGATCGCGCGTTGCGGCTGCCGCGCGCGCATGCGCTGCAGGCTCCCGCAGTCCTCACGATGCACGCTGACGCCACGCCCGAGCGTGATGTAGCCCACGATCGGCTCGGGCGGCACCGGCCGGCAGCAGCGTGCGAAGTGTGACAGGAGATTTCCCACCTGTCCGACCACAACCCCGCCGTCGGTTGGGGCCGGCGGACGCGCGCGCACCACCGGCGGAGTGGCGACGGGCCGCGTGCGACGCTGAATGGCGTTCGTTACCTGCGTCAGCGTCAGGTCGCCGTTGCCGAGCGCCTGGTAGAGCTCATCCGCGCCGCCCAGGTGCAGCAGGCTGATGAGCTCGGGGAGCGTGACGCCGTGATCGCCGAGGCGCTGCAACTCCTTTTCCAGCAGCTCGCGGCCCTGGGCGCGGTGCTCCTCGTCGTCCTGGCGACGAAAGAAGGCGCGCACCTTCGCGCGGCTTCGCGCCGAGGCGAGGAACCCACTGTGCGCGCTCAGCCAATCACGGCTCGGTTGCGGGAGGCGGCCAGTGATGATCTCGACCAGCTCGCCGTTCTGGAGCTTGTGGTTGAGCGGCACCATGCGGCCGTTGACCTTGGCGCCGCGGCAGCGATGGCCGAGATCGGTGTGCACGTGGTAGGCGAAGTCGAGCGGCGTCGCATCACGCGGCAGGTCGATGACTTCGCCTTTCGGGCTCAGCACGTAGATCCGGTCCTCGAAGATCTCGGCGCGCACCCGGTCGATGAAATCGCCGTCGGATTCGTCGGCCGCGGGCTCGAGCAGCTGACGCACCCAACGGATCTTCGTCTCATACGCGTGGTCGCGGGCGCCGCCTTCCTTGTATTTCCAGTGCGCGGCCACGCCGAGCTCGGCATGCTCGTGCATTTCGAGCGTGCGGATCTGCACTTCGAGCGGCTCGTGGCCCGGCCCGATCACGGCCGTATGGAGCGACCGGTAATGGTTGTCCTTGGGAGTCGCGATGTAGTCGTCGAACTCGCCCGCGATGTAGGGCCAGCGCCCGTGGACCACGCCGAGCGCGGCATAGCAGTCGGCCACCGAATCGACCAGCACCCGCACCGCACGCACGTCGAGCACCTGGTCGAAGCTCAGGGACTTGCGCTGCATCTTCCGCCAGATGCTGTAGATGTGCTTGGGCCGCCCGGCGACTTCGGCGCGCACGCCCGCCTTCGCGAGCTCCGATTGCACTTCAGCCCTGGCGGCCTCCATGGAGCGCTCGCGGTCGGCGCGGCGCGAGCTCAAGGCCGCGGCGATGCGGCGATAGTTGTCGGCGTCGAGGTAGCGGAAAGCGAGATCTTCGAGCTCCCACTTCAGTTGCCAGACGCCCAGCCGGTTGGCGAGCGGCGCATAGAGCTCGCGCGCCTCGAGCGCCGCCTGTCGTTGCTCGTCGGCACTCGCGTGCTTCGCCTGGCGAAGTCGCAGGAGCTGATCGGCGAGTTTCAGGATGATCAGCCGCGGATCGGTCACGATCGCGAGCAGCATCTTGCGCAGGGTCTCGGCCTGGGTGCCGGAGAGTTTCTGCTCGGGACTCCAGCGCGTGCCGAACCGGCCGAGACGACCGAGCTCGCGCGCAAGCCGCAGCGCCTCCTCCCCGAAATCGCTGCGCGCGCCGTCCTCTTGCACGACGCCGCCATCGAGCAGCGGCACCAGCAGCGCCGCAATGCGCACGTCGTCGTCCACCGCGAGCGTCGACACGATCTTTTCGAGCTCCACCGCGCGCTGTACAGCCGTGGCTTCGCGGGCGCCGAACGCGAGCACGCGGTCGCGTGCCGCAAGCACTACGGCCGCCGGGGGTCGGATGCTGGAAGTGATTGTTTCCACGGTTGAATCGGCCGGCTCGAACGGTGTCGGAGGCTCGATTTCAGGCTATCATACCCCCCACTTTTTGCACCCGGTCGCTCAGGCTTCATTCCATGGCAGGTCATAGCAAGTGGGCCAACATCCAGCATCGCAAGGGAGCCCAGGACAAGAAGCGCGGCAAGGTCTTCACCAAGCTGATTCGCGAGATCACGGCCGCCGCACGCGTCGGTGGCGGTGACCAGAATTCGAATCCCCGGCTACGGCTTGCCGTCGACAAGGCCAAGGCCGCCAGCATGCCCCGCGACAACATCGATCGGGCCGTCAAGCGCGGCACCGGCGAGCTCGGCGCCGAGAATTACGAGGAAATCCGTTACGAGGGTTATGGCCCCGGCGGCGTCGCCGTCATGGTCCATTGCCTCACCGACAACCGCAATCGCACCGTCTCCGAGGTGCGCCACGTGTTTACCCGCTACGGCGGAAATCTCGGTGCCGAGGGCTCGGTCGGCTACCTCTTCAACCACGTCGGGATCCTGTGCTATCCACCGGGGAGTGACGAGGACCGGCTGATGGAAGCAGCCCTCGACGCCGGCGCCGAGGACGTCGTCACCAACGACGACCGCTCGATCGATGTGTTGACCGATCCCACCGAATACGAGAGCGTGCGCCAGGCGATGTCCAACGCAGGGTTCGTGCCCGGCGACGCGGAGCTCACGATGCGCGCCTCCACGACGGCGAGCCTCGCGGGCGACGACGCGGAATCGATGTTACGCATGCTGGAGGCCCTCGAGGATCTGGACGACGTGCAGAACGTGTACTCGAATGCGGACCTACCGGACGAGATCCTGGCGCGCGCATAGGCCCGCCGAGGCGAGCCTGGTCGCGACCGTCGATACCGGCGGCAACGGCACGACCCGGGTCCTGGGTCTCGATCCCGGCTCGCGTCACACCGGCTACGGCATCGTCGACTTCACCGGCCCAGCAGCGACCCACATTGCGAGTGGGGCGATCGATACTACTGCCGAAGAATTCTCGCAGCGCCTGCAGCAGATCTTCGCGCAGGTGCACGAGCTCATCGTGCGTTACGCCCCCACCGAGATCGCGATCGAGCGCGTCTTCATGCATCGCAATGCCGACAGCGCGCTCAAGCTGGGCCAGGCGCGCGGCGCCGCGCTGTGCGGCGCCTTTGCGGCGGCAGTACAGGTGTTCGAGTATTCGCCACGCGAGATCAAGGTTGCGCTGGTGGGCAAGGGGGGCGCCGACAAGGTCCAGGTGCAGCACATGGTGTGCGCACTCCTCAGCCTGAACGGCCGTATCAACGCGGACGCCGCTGACGCGCTCGCGGTCGCGATCTGCCATGCCCACGGGCGAAGCCTCCGCCGTCTGCTCGGCGCGCGATGATCGGGTCGCTCCGCGGACGGCTTCTCGCCAAGCATCCTCCGGCCCTCACGGTCGACGTGAACGGCGTCGGTTATGAGCTGGAGGCGCCGATGTCGACGTTCTACGATCTGCCAGCGGCAGGCTCCGACGTCCACCTGTTCACGCACCTCGTCGTGCGCGAGGATGCGCAGGTGCTCTACGGTTTCGGGACTGAGGCCGAGCGCCGGTTGTTTCGCGAGTTACTGCGTGTTTCGGGCGTGGGACCGAAGATCGCACTTGGGCTGCTCTCCGGAATCAGCGTCGAGAACTTCCTGCGCTGCGTCGAGAGCGAGGACGTAGCGAGCCTGGTGCGCATACCGGGCATTGGACGCAAGACCGCGGAGCGATTGTTGATCGAGATGCGCGATCGCATCGGCAACCTCGCCCAGGTCGGCGAGCAGGCGAGCGCCGCCGAGGCGCCGAGCCGCGTACACGGCGAAGCCTTCAGTGCGCTGGTGGCCCTGGGATACAAGCCGGCCGAGGTCACGCGCCTGCTCAAGGTCGCGGGCGGCGGCGACGGCAGCGTCGAGGACCTGATCCGCCGGGCGTTACAGGCGGCAGCGAAGGATTAGAGAGTGGTGGAACCGGAGCGACTCATCACGGCACAGGGCACGCGCGCGGACGACGTGATCGACAGCGCGGTGCGCCCGCGCACGCTGGCCGATTACATCGGCCAGGCCGCCGTGAAGTCGCAGATGGAAGTGTTCATCACGGCCGCAAAAAACCGTGGCGAGGCGCTCGATCACGTCCTCATCTTCGGGCCGCCCGGTCTCGGCAAGACGACGCTCGCCCACATCGTGGCCAACGAGCTCGGCGTCAACCTGCGGCAAACCTCGGGCCCTGTGCTGGAGCGGCCCGGCGACCTCGCGGCGCTCCTCACGAACCTGCAGCCGCGCGACGTGCTGTTCGTCGATGAGATCCATCGCCTGAGCCCCGTCGTGGAAGAGGTGCTCTATCCCGGGATGGAGGATTTTCAGCTCGACATCATGATCGGCGAGGGACCGGCGGCGCGTTCCATCAAATTGAACCTGCCGCCGTTCACGCTCGTGGGCGCCACCACGCGTGCGGGGCTGCTCACGTCGCCGCTGCGAGACCGCTTCGGCATCGTGCAGCGGCTCGAGTTCTACACCGTCGACGAGCTGCAGAGCATCGTCGAGCGGTCGGCGCGCATCCTCAAGCTCAACATCGATGCCGCAGGTGCAGCGCGCATCGCCAGCCGCTCGCGCGGCACGCCGCGCATCGCCAACCGGCTGCTCCGCCGGGCGCGCGATTATGCAGAAGTGCGCGCCGACGGACGGATCACCGATGCGGTGGCCTCCGCGGCGCTCGACCTGCTCGAAGTCGACCGGCAGGGCTTCGACATGCTCGATCGCAAGCTCCTGCTCACGATCATCGAGAAGTTCGACGGCGGCCCGGTGGGCGTCGAGAGCCTGGCCGCGGCGATGAGTGAAGAACGCGGCACGATCGAAGACGTGATCGAGCCCTTCCTGATCCAGCAGGGCTTCCTCATGCGCACCGCGCGCGGCCGCATGGCGACCCGCAGCGCTTACCTGCACTTCGGGCTCAAGGCGCCCGAGATCGATCGCGGGGCGGCCAACCTGCCGCTCTTCAACGACGGCAAGTAGCATGGAACCCTTCAGCTGGCCGGTGCGCGTTTACTGGGAGGACACCGACGCCGGCGGCATCGTCTACTATGCGAATTACCTGAAGTTCATGGAGCGCGCGCGCACCGAGCTCCTGCGCAGCTTCGACGTGCACCAGAGCCGCCTGGCCGCGGAGCAGGGGCTCATTTTCGCGATCGTGTCGGTGCACCTCGATTACCGGTTGCCGGCGCGTCTCGACGATCTCCTGATCGTGACCTGCCAGGTGGCCGCCGAGGGTCGCGCCTCGTTCGCCTTCCAGCAGAGCATCTGGCGGGAACGTATCGGCGGCGAGCTCCTTACCACGGGTAGCACGCGCGTCGCCTGCCTGGATGCGAAGAGTCTCCGGCCGCGGCGCTTGCCCGAAGTGCTGCTCCAAGGCATCGACAGATACGCGAGGTAGTTGGAATGCCCTCGGACCTGAATGTCATCCAACTGGTCATGGATGCGAGCATCGTCGTGCAGCTCGTCATGGCGCTGCTGCTCGGTGCCTCGCTCGCGTCCTGGGCGGTCATCCTGCGCAAGCGTGCCGTCATCCGGCAGGCGCGTGCGCGCGCGGACAGCTTCGAGAACACCTTCTGGTCGGGCGGCGACCTCTCGGCGCTGTATCGCTCGATGGAGGGACGGCGCGGCACCACCACGGGAATGGAAACCATCTTCGAGGCGGGCTTTCGCGAGTTCGGCAAGCTCCGTCAGCAGAGCGGCATCGGCTCCGCCCAGCTGATCGAGGGCTCGCAACGTGCGATGCGCGTGGCCCAGCTCCGGGAGATGGATCGGCTCGAGCACAACCTTGCGATGCTCGCGACGGTCGGCTCGACCAGCCCCTACGTCGGTCTCTTCGGAACGGTGTGGGGCATCATGAACTCTTTCCACTCACTCGGTAACGTGCAGCAGGCCACGTTGGCGCTGGTGGCGCCCGGCATTGCCGAAGCACTGATCGCCACGGCAATGGGATTGTTCGCCGCGATCCCGGCGGTGATCGCCTATAACCGCTACGCCGACCAGGTGAGCCGGCTCGAGCTGCGCTACGACACGTTCATGGAAGAGTTCTCCACCATCCTGCAGCGTCATGGCGCTGCGCGGAGCGGATGATGGCGCGCACACGCAATCGCAAGCTGATGGGCGAGATCAACGTCGTTCCTTACATCGACGTGATGCTGGTATTGCTGATCATCTTCATGATCACGGCGCCGCTCCTGACACAGGGAATCAAGGTGGACCTGCCGGATGCCGGCGCGGAACCGCTCGATCCCGACATGCTCAAACGGCATGAGCCGCTGGTGCTGAGCGTGGACAAGCGCGGCCAGATGTACCTGAACATCGGGCGCAACGAGGACAGTCCGGTGGATGAAGCCACCATCCTGGCACGAGCCGCCGCCGTGTTGCGGCGGGATCCCGAGACGCCGGTGCTGGTGAAAGCCGATGAGTCGGTCGCGTACGGCCGCGTCGTGACTGCAATGGTGCTGCTGCAACGCGCGGGCGCCGAGAAGGTCGGCTTCATCACCGATCCGCTCGATGAGCCGCTGCGTCGCAGGCGCGACGAACGCTGATCATGGCGGGATTCGTCCGCGAGCACGCCGGGCCGTTCATCCTCTCGGTGCTGTTGCACGGGGCGGTGATCGGACTGCTCGCGGTGGGCATCTGGAACCTGCGGCCGAAGCCGACACCGAAGCCGCAGATCGCGCTCGAGGCCACCGTCGTCGACGAATCCGCGGTGAACCGCGAGATGAAGAGACTCGAGGACGAGGAGAGCCGGCGCGAGCAGCAGCGGCGCGAAGAGCAGGAGCGCGTAGAACAGGCACGACGTGAGCGCGAAGCGGAGGAGCAACGGCTGGAGGAGCTCAAGAAGCAGCGCGTGCAGGAAGAGGAGGCGGAACGCCAGCGCGTCGCGGCGGCGGAACTCGCCACGAAGCAGAAGAAGGAGCAGGAAGCGAAGGCCGCTGCGGAGAAAAAGCGCAAGGCCGATGAGGCGCGCTTGAAGAAGGAGCGCGAGGCGGAGCTCAAGCGCCGCCTGGCCGAGGAGGAGCGCCGCGACGCGGCGGTGGGGGCAGGCCTCCTCGAGCAATACATCGCGCAGATCCAGGCGCGCGTGCAGAGGAACTGGAACCGGCCGCCCAGTGCGCGCCCGGGCATCAACTGCGTGGTGCACGTCACGCAGGTGCCGGGGGGCGAGGTCGTTGGCGTGCGGGTGGGTGAGTGCAACGGCGACGATTCGGTGCGGGCGTCGATCGAAGCCGCGGTGCTGAAAGCTTCGCCGCTGCCCGAGCCGCCGGATCCGGCGTTGTTCGAAAGAAATCTGAGGTTGGAGTTCAAACCGGATGAGTAAGGTCAGGACACTGGTGTTGTTGGCGGCAGGATTGGTGGCGATGCCCGGGGCGCGCGCCGAGCTCACCATCGAGATCACCGAAGGCGTGAGCGATCCGATACCCATCGCGATCGTGCCCTTCGGCTGGTCCGAAATCGGCACCGCGCCGTTCGATGTCGCCGAGCTCGTGGCGAAGGATCTGCAGCGCAGCGGCCGCTTCACGCCGATGCCCCGCACCGACATGATCGAGATGCCGACGCGGAGCGAGGAGGTCGAGATCGACGACTGGAAACTCCTGCGCAACGATTTCGTGGTGGTCGGCCAGCTGCAGGCGGGAGCCGAGGGTCGCTACACGATCCAGTTCGAACTGCTCAACGTGCTCAACGGGCAGAAGCTGTTGCTCAATCGCCAGCCCGCGACCACGGCGACGCTCCGTGCCGCAAGCCACCGGGTGGCGGATGTCATCTTCGAAAAGCTCACCGGTATCCGCGGCGCCTTCTCGACCCGCATCGCCTACATCTCGGTCGAGGGTCAGCCGACCAATCGCCGCTACAAACTCATCGTCGCAGACGCCGACGGCGAAAATCCCCGCATCGCCGCGCAATCCTCCGAGCCCATCATGTCGCCGGCGTGGTCGCCGGACGGCCAGTCGCTCGCCTACGTCTCGTTCGAAAACCGCGTGGCGTCGATCTACACGCAGATGTTGCGCACGGGCGAGCGCGTCCGCGTGTCGGCGCGCGCCGGCATCAATGGCGCACCCGCCTGGTCCCCGGATGGACGCCGACTCGCGCTCACCTTGTCGCGCAAGGATGGCAACCTCGACGTGTACGTGCTCGGCCTGAACGACCAGGTGCTGACGCGGCTGACTGACGACAACGCGATCGATACCGAAGCGGCGTGGTCAGCGGACGGTAAGAGTCTCTTTTTCACCTCCGATCGCTCCGGGAGCCCGCAGATCTATCGCGTCGCTGCCAACTCGGGTGGTGAGCGACCGACCCGTGTCACCTTCGAGGGCACTTACAATGCGCGCCCGCGGGTTTCACCCGACGGCAACACGCTCGCCATGGTCACGCTCGATAGCGGCTCCTACCGCATCGCGGTGCAGGACCTGAGGAACGGCGGCTCACGCATCCTCACGCAGGGACGGCTGGATGAATCACCGAGCTTCGCCCCGAACGGTGCGGAGCTCATCTACGCGACGCAGGACCGTGGCCGCGGCGTGCTGGCCACCGTGTCGGTCGATGGCAACGTGCAGCAACGCCTCGCCTCGGAGAGCGACATTCGCGAGCCGGTGTGGGCGCCGTTCCCGCCGCAGTGATGCCACGAGCCAACGGATGACCGTCCTGCAATCAATGTGGTACAAGGCCAACCGATTCACCGATGTCCCGAACTGGAGTGTCGACATGCGCAATGTCCTGTTGATCACGCTGCTTTCGTTCACGTTCGCGCTGGCGGGGTGCGGCGGTAAAGACGCCGTGCAGGAGACCCCACCGGCTGCCGAGACGACCGAGCCGCCTCCATCGGATCTCGAGTCGAGCCAGGTCCCATCGACGACACCGGGCGACGCGGCGGCCGCCGAAATGCAGCGCCGGCTCGCGCAACGCATCATCTACTTCGACTTCGACAATGCCGAAGTCCGGCCGGAGTTCCGCGACATCGTCGCCGCTCATGCGGCGAACCTGGCGAGGTCCCCGAACATGAAAGTACGCCTCGAGGGCCACGCCGATGAGCGCGGCTCGCGCGAGTACAACATCGGCCTCGGCGAGCGGCGGTCCCAGTCGGTGCGTCGCGCGCTGATGCTGCAGGGCGTCGGCGACGGCCAGATCGTGACGGTGAGCTACGGCGAAGAGCGGCCCGCCCAGTCCGGAAGCGACGAGGCCGCGTGGGCGAAGAACCGCCGGGTCGAGCTCGTCTACGGGAACTGACGAGATGAGACACAGCAATCGTGCCGGCATGTTACTGATGGTGGCCGCGGTCGCGGCGGGCTGTGCGACCACGCCCGAAGAGGACCCGATGGTGATCAAGATGAACGATCTCGATCGCCGGCTGGAAAAGATCGAGCGCGTCCTGTCCAACCAGAGTCTGCTGGACCTCTCGCAACAGCTGCAGACCCTGCAGACGGACGTGCGAACGCTACGCGGCGAGCTCGAGGAGCTGCAGCACAGCTCCCTGGGTGTGAAGGACCAGCAACGCGGCCTCTATTCCGATATCGACAAACGTCTGCAGGCGCTCGAAGCCGGCGCGCCGGTTGCGGCCGCCGCCGCGGCGGGCGAATCGGGGACGCTGCCCATGCCGACGGGTTCGGACCGCATGAATTACCAGGCCGCATTCGAACTGCTCAAGTCTGGGCAGTACGAGAAGGCGACCACCGCGTTCCAGCAGTTTTTGGTGACTTTTCCCAACAGTGCACTGGCCGACAACGCGCAGTACTGGCTGGGGGAGAGCTATTACGTGACCCGCCGTTATGACGATGCGCTCAAGGCGTTTCGCACCGTGGTCGACAAGTACCCCGAGTCGCGCAAGCTTCCGGATGCCTGGCTGAAGATCGGTTACACGCAGTACGAGATGAAGGCGTGGAAGCCGGCGCGCGAGGCGCTCACGCGCGTGCAGCGCGAGTTTCCGGATTCAACTGCCGCGCCCGAGGCTGCCAAGCGACTCGAGAGGATGAAGAGCGAAGGGCATTAGAATAAGGGGGTGTCAGCACACCCCGAATCGAGTCTGGACCGGCTGAAGATCACCGAGATCTTCTTCTCGCTCCAGGGCGAGGCAGATACCGTCGGCATCCCGACCGTGTTCGTGCGGCTCACGGGT
>DATIEU010000105.1:0-12664 GCA_035455565.1 Steroidobacteraceae bacterium
AACATGAACTTCTCCTCGGAATTAGCCCGTAGAACCCTCGACCCCTTCGTCTCCCTCTCAGAAATTCCCCTGGAACCACGCTCCCATGCGATCGAACACGTTCTTCACTCCACCCAGAATCGGTTTCTCGCGCACCGCGCCGAACGTGTTGGCGCGCGCGTAGAGCAGCAGGCCCACGCCCGTCGAATGAATCGGGTTGCTCACCACGTCGACGAGGCCGTTGACGTGCTGCGGAAGCCCAAGCCGCACCGGCATGTGAAAGATCTCCTCGGCGAGCTCGACTGCGCCTTCCATCTTGGAGCTCCCGCCGGTGAGCACGACGCCCGCGGCGATCGCTTCCTCGAAACCCGAACGCCGCAGTTCCTCGCGCACCAGCGCGAAGAGCTCCTCGTAACGCGGCTCGACGATTTCGGCGAGCGTCTGCCGTGCCAGCCGCCGCGGCGGCCGATCGCCCACGCTCGGCACCTCGATGGTCTCGTCGGGATTGGCGAGCTGCGAGAGCGCGCACGCGTAGCGCAACTTGATGTCCTCCGCGTACTGCGTCGGCGTGCGCATCGAGACCGCGATGTCGTTCGTGACCTGGTCGCCCGCGATCGGGATGACCGCGGTGTGGCGGATGGCGCCGCCCGAAAAGACGGCGATGTCGGTGGTTCCGCCACCGACATCGACCAGGCACACCCCTAGCTCCTTCTCATCATCGGTGAGCACGGCGTAGCTCGACGCGAGCTGTTCGAGCACCACGTCCTCGACGTTGAGGCCGCAGCGCTGCACGCACTTGACTATGTTCTGCGCGGCGCTGTCGGCGCCGGTGACAATGTGCACCTTGGCTTCGAGGCGCACGCCCGACATCGCGATGGGATCGCGAATGCCTTCCTGGTTGTCGATGATGAATTCCTGCGGCAGCACGTGCAGGATCTTCTGGTCAGCGGGAATCGCCACCGCCTTGGCCGCATCGATCACCCGGTCGACGTCGCCGCCGGTCACTTCCTTGTCACGGATCGCGACGATGCCGTGAGAGTTGAGGCTGCGCACATGGCTGCCCGCGATGCCGGTGTACACCGAGTGAATCTCGCAGCCGGCCATGAGCTCGGCTTCCTCGATCGCGCGCTGTATCGATTGCACGGTCGACTCGATGTTCACGACCACGCCCTTCTTCAGGCCGCGCGAGGGATGCGAGCCGATACCGATCACCTCGATGCTGGCATCGGGCGCCACCTCGCCGACGATGGCGACCACCTTGGAGGTGCCGATGTCGAGTCCCACGAGGAGGTTGCGGTCAGAGCGTTTGTGCATGTGATGCCGTACCTCAGGCTGGCGAGCGCCGCGGCAGCGCGCCCGTTGGTTTGGAAGCGTCGTTGCGGCTCGCAAGACCGCTGGAGCGCTTCCAGCCGATCGCGAAGCCGTTGCTGTAGCGCATGTCGATGTAACTGATCTCGGAGGCACGCCCGCCGACTACTGGCAAGGCGGTCTGGATGAAGCGATCGAGGCGCTCATCGACCTGGCGCCGGCCGAGGCGAACACTCACGCCGTTGGCGAGCTCGAGTTGCCAGGCGCCGCGCGCATCGAGGTCGAGAGCGGCGAGCCGCATGCCCGCCTCGATCAGTCGCCCCTGTGCGCTGAGATAACGCTGCGCCACCTGCCACTCGCTGCCTTCTGGCCCGGTGAGACGCGGCAGTTCGGGCGGCACGTGGCGCGCTTCCTTCATGAAAAGCTCGCCACGTGTGTTGAGGAGACCCGACTCGCCCCAACGTGCCGCCGCAACCTGTTCGGTGACCTCGATGCGCAAACCATGGGGCCAGCGTCGCTGCACGCGCGCGCGATCGATCCATGGCAACTGCTCGACCCGGTGCCGCACTGCCTCGAGGTCGACGGACATGAAGCCCTGCTTCAGTCCGCCGGTGACCGCCTGTTCGACCTGCACCGGTGAAACGCGCTGGAAGCGACCTTCGATCGAGACGATGCGGATCGGCTGATCGAGCGCCAGGATCATCCCGTAGGCGACGCATGCCGCGAGCGCAAAGAACGCCAGCGCCGTGAAAATGCGCTTCCACTGCAGCTGTGGCAGCCGCCACTGCGGCTGCAAGAGCTTGCGGCGATTGCGGCGCTTGAGGGGCGAAGTCAGCATCGCTTCTCCCGCGCGCAACTCGACTCGAGAATGCGCCACACGAGCTCCTCGAAGTCGATGCCCCGCGCCCGCGCGGCCTTGGGCACGAGCGAGTGGCTCGTCATGCCGGGCGTCGTGTTCACCTCGAGCAGGAAGTTGCGACCTTGCGTGTCGCGCATGAGGTCGACGCGTCCCCAGCCCGCACAGCCCGCGGCGCGAAACGCGCTGAGCGCGAGCGCTTCGATGTCGCTCTCGGCAGCGCCGGTCAGCCCCGGGCACAGGTACTGCGTGTCCTCCGCGATGTATTTCGCGTGGTAGTCGTAGTACTCGCCCGCGGGGACGATCTGGATCGAAGGCAACGCCTCATCGCCCAGGACGCCGACCGTGAACTCGCCGCCGTCGATCAGCTGCTCCATCAGCAGCTCGCCACCGTAGCGACGCGCGAGCTCGATTGCTTGCGCGAGTTCCGAGGTGCGGAAGACGCGGCTCACGCCCACGCTCGAGCCTTCGAGCGAGGGCTTCACGATCACCGGTAGGCCAATCTCAAGCGCCGCCTGCTCGACGTCTTGCCCCGGTGCGAGGCGAGCGTAGCGCGGCGTGGACAACCCGAGAGCGATCCACACCTGCTTGGTGCGGATCTTGTCGAGGGTGAGTGCGGAACCAAGCACGCCCGAGCCCGTATAGGCGACCCCGAGCGCATCGAGTAAACCCTGCAGCACGCCATTCTCGCCCTCCCCTCCATGCAGGATGTTGAAGACCCGATCGAATTTCTTGCCGTCGAGCGCCTTGAGCAGCTCCGCAATCCCGTCCACCGGCTGCGCGTCGATGCCGCGCGCCCTGAGCGCGGCGAGCACGTTGCGTCCCGAGTCGAGCGAGACCTCACGCTCCGAGCTCGTGCCACCCATCAGCACGGCAACGCGACCGAAAGCGCGCGCGTCGGTGATACGCGCGGCCGGCGTCGTCTTGCGCGCAGCGCTCATGCCGGCTCTCCGATGACACGCACTTCGGGCTCGAGGTGCACGCCGTGCACACGCTCGACGGTCTGCTGGACATGGAGCAGGAGCTGCTCCAGGTCACGCGCCGTCGCCTCGCCTTCGTTCAGCAGGAAGTTGGCGTGCTTGGTGGACACCGATGCGCCACCGATGCGAAAGCCCTTGAGTCCCGCGGTCTCGATGAGGCGCGCAGCGTGATCGCCCGGCGGGTTGGTGAACGTCGAGCCGCAGCTCCAGGCGCCAATTGGCTGGCTCTCCTTGCGGCGCGCGAGCAGTGCCCGGATCTCGTCCTGGTGAGCCTCGGGACGGCGCTCGAACGTGAGCCGCGCGGATAGGTACCACTCTTCGGCCGGGCCGACGACGCTGCGGTAGCCGACCTGGTATTCGCTCGCGGCCCGAAGGCGGCGCACGCCACCCCGATCGACCGTCTCGAGCTCGATCACGTGCCGCCAGGTCTCGCCGCCAAAGGCGCCGGCATTCATGGCCAGCGCGCCGCCCAGCGTTCCGGGGATGCCCGCAAAAAACTCTGCGGGGCCGAGACCCCACTTCACGCAGTGCTTGGCGAGCCGGGCACAGGCGACTCCCGCCTCGCAAAAGACCTCGGTGTCGCTCAGGCGCTCGAGTCGATCGAGTGTGCCGTGCGTCGATACAACTACGCCGCGAAGCCCGCCGTCGCGGATCAGCACGTTGCTGCCCAGGCCGATCCAATGCAGCGGCGTGCCCGCCGGCAGGCTGCGCAGGAACGCGGCGAGATCGTCAGCATCGCGCGGCTGGAAAAACACATCGGCAGGCCCGCCGACGTGCCACGACGTGTGCCGCGACATGGGCTCGTTGAAGAGCACGCGCCCCGTAAAATCGGTGGTGATGGCCGCGGCGTTCACTTGTGACCTCGAACGGCCTTGACCGCCCCGAGTTTCGCCGGCAGGTCATGCGCTACCGCGCCGATGTTGCCCGCGCCCATCGTCACCACGACATCGCCGTCACGGAGCACGTCCTTGAGCGCGCTTGCGAGTTTCTCCAGGCGCTCGACCAGCACAGGCTCCACCTGGCCGCGTGAGCGCACCGCGCGACAGATGGCGCGACCATCAGCACCCGCTATCGGCGCCTCGCCGGCGGCATAGACCTCGGTCACGAAGAGCACATCGGCGGCCGAGAGGACACGCGCGAAGTCATCGAGCAAGTCGCGCGTTCGCGTGTAACGGTGCGGCTGGAACGCGAGTACCAGCCGCCGGTTGGGCCAGCCCTGGCGAATCGCATCGAGCGTCGCTGCGACTTCCGTCGGGTGATGGCCGTAGTCGTCGATGAGCAAGAGACGGCCCACCGGCGCGGCGACCTCGCCGATCACCTGCAGACGGCGATCGATTCCCTGGAAATTCTCCAGCGCCCGCGCGATGGCATCGTCGGCGATTCCCAGCTCGCTACCGACAGCGATTGCCGCGAGCGAGTTGAGCACGTTGTGAGTGCCCGGAAGATTGACCGTCACGGACAAGGGTTGCGCCGCGCCGGGGCGCGTCACGTCGAAAGTCGTTCGGGGTCCGCGCCGCTCGATGTTGAGCGCCCGGACGTCGGCCTCGTGCGCGATGCCGTAGGTGATGATCGGCCGGCCGACGCGCGGCACGATGTCGCGCACGTGCTCGTCGTCGGCGCACAGCACCGCAAGGCCGTAGAACGGCAGGTTGTGCAGGAAATCGACGAAACTCTGCTTGAGGCGCGCGAAGTCGCCTTCGTGTGTCACCAGGTGGTCGTTGTCGATGTTGGTGACGATCGCGATCATCGGCTGCAGATGCACGAAGGAGGCGTCGCTTTCGTCGGCTTCGGCCACGAGGTAGCGGCCCGCGCCGAGACGCGCATTGCTGCCGGTGCTCTTCAACCGTCCGCCGATGACGAACGTTGGATCCTCGCCGCCCTCCGCGAGGATGCTGGCCACCAGGCTCGTGGTCGTGGTCTTGCCGTGCGTACCCGCCACCGCGATCGCGTAGCGAAAGCGCATCAGCTCGCCAAGCATCTCGGCGCGCTGCACGACCGGCAAACGCCGCGCGAGGGCCGCCTGCACTTCGGGATTGTCCGGCTTCACGGCGCTCGACACGACCACCACGTCGGCATTACCGAGGTTGGCTGCGTCGTGGCCGAAGGCGATCTTCGCGCCAAGACCCTGCAGGCGTTCGGTGACCGCGTTCGGCTTGAGGTCGGAGCCGCGCACGTCGTAGCCCAGATTGATGAGCACTTCGGCGATGCCGCCCATGCCGCTGCCGCCGATCCCGACAAAATGAATGTGCTGGATCCGCCGCATGCGGTTGTCGCTGAGGCGCCGCAGGGTCTGCGTCATGAGACGCTCCCCGCCGCCTGCAGCACGGCGCGTGTGAGTTCATTCGCGGCTTCGGGGAGCGCGCGGCTGCGGGCGCGGCGTGCCATTTCGAGGAGCTGGCTGCGCTGCGCCGTCAGGCGCGTGAGATCCGCGCACAGGCGCTGCGCTTCGAGGTCGGGGTCCGCGATGAGCACCGCGGCGCCCGCCTCCGTGAGAAAGCGCGCGTTGTGTGTCTGGTGATCGTCGACCGCCGCTGGATACGGCACGAGAATCGCACCGAGTCCGGCCGCCGCGAGCTCAGACACGGTGATGGCGCCCGCGCGGCACACGACCAGATCAGCCCAGTCGTACGCGGCGGCCATGTCCTCGATGAAGGCTTCGATGAGCGCGACGACGCCCACTTCGGCATAGGCGCGCTTCGCTTCGGCGAGTCCGCGCTCTCCGGCCTGGTGACGCACCGTGGGGCGCAACGCCGTCGGCATCAAGGCCAGTGCGCGAGGGACCTGCGCGTTGAGCCGCGCAGCCCCGAGACTGCCGCCGATCACGAGCACACGAATCGGGCCGTTGCGGCCCGCAAAACGCACTTCGGGCGCGGGCAACGCGGCGATTTCGCGGCGCACCGGATTGCCGATGCAGCGCGCGCGCACGGTCGCCGGGAAACTGCCCGGAAAGGCCTCCAGCACCTCGCGCGCCAGGCTGGCGAGCCACCGATTGGTCAGCCCCGCGATCGCATTCTGCTCGTGGATCAGGAGCGGGCGCCGCGTGAGCCACGCGGCAAGACCACCCGGGCCGGTGACGAAGCCGCCGACACCGAGGACCACCGCGGGCTTGCGCCGCCGCAGAATGCCGAGCGCCTGCAACACCGCAACCATGAGGCGCCATGGCGCGAGCAGCCACGCCAGCAATCCTTTGCCGCGCAGGCCCGTCACCGACAGCCACTCGATCGTGAAGCCGTTGGCGGGCACGACGCGCGCCTCGAGCCCACGCTGAGTACCGACCCACACCACTTCGCAGCGACGCTCACGCAGCAGGCGCGCCACCGCCAGGGCTGGAAAGACGTGACCACCGGTACCGCCTGCCATGATCAGCACCGTCGTCATCCCTTCTGGTCCTGGCGCGGCACGGCGAGCCGGCCAGCCGCCGCGGACTCGTGATGGATGCGGAGCACGATGCCCAACCATGCGAGCGTCACGAGCAGGCTGCTGCGGCCATAGCTCATGAGCGGCAGCGTCAGGCCCTTGGTGGGCAGCATGCCCATGTTGACGCCAATGTTGATGAAGGCCTGCAACCCCACCCAGATGGCGAAGGCCGCGGCGAGGTACGCCTGGAACATTTCGCCCGCGAGCGCGGCACGCTGCGCGATCCGGCACACGCGGACCACGAGGAGCGCGAACAAGCCGAGCACGACGGTGACGCCGGCGAGCCCGAATTCCTCGGCCATCACCGCGAACACGAAATCGGTGTGCGCTTCGGGAAGATAGAAGAGCTTCTGCACGCTCGCGCCGAGGCCCACGCCGAACCATTCGCCGCGACCGATCGCGATGAGCGACTGTGTGAGCTGAAAGCCGCTGTTGAACGGGTCGGCCCACGGATCGAGGAATGTGGTGAGCCGTTGCACGCGGTAGGCCGACGACACCGCCGCAGCCCCGAGCGCCAGTCCGCCGGCACCGAGCACCACGATGACGTACCTCCACGGCATGCCGGCGACGAACAGCACCGCGAAACCCGTCACGAGCAGCACACTCGCCGCGCCAAAATCGGGTTCGAGCAACAGCAGCAACGCGGCGAGCACGAGCAGGCCGAGCGGCTTGAGCACGCCCACCAGCGACTCGCGCAGTTCCTGCTGATGGCGCACCGCATAGCTCGCGATGTAGATGAGGATCAGGAGGCGCGCGAGCTCGGAAGCCTGGAAGTTCAACATGCCGAGCCGCAGCCATCGCCGGCTGCCGTTCACCGCGTGACCGATTCCGGGGAGGAGCACCAGCACGAGGAGCGCCAGGCCAATGAGGAGCAATGGCATGCTCAGGCGTTGCCAGACGGCGCTCGGCACACTGAAGGCGATGATGCCGCAGAGGGTGCCGACCAGTGCGAACAGCAGCTGCCGCTCGAGATAGGCAAACGGGGATCCCATCGCACGATCGGCGATCGACATGGATGCCGAGGTCACCATCACGAGACCGATGAGGAGCAGCGCGAGCGTGGCGGACACGAGCAGCGGGTCGACGATCAGACGCGCGGGCCGGCCGATCGAGCGCGAGTACTGCAGGCTCGCGGCGGTCATCGCACGAGCTCCTGCACAGCGGCTGCGAATACGGCGCCGCGCTGCGTGTAGTCGCGGAACATGTCGAGGCTCGCGCAAGCGGGTGACAGCAGCACGGTGTCGCCGGGTCGGGCGCGCGTGGCGGCAAGCTGCACCGCTTCTTCGAGGCTCGACGCGCGCTCGATTTCACACACGGGCTCGAGCACTTTGGCCAGGGTCGGTGCGTCGCGGCCGATCAACACCGTGACGCGCACCTTGTCGCGGAAAGCCGCGGCGAGCGGCGCGAAATCCTGGTTCTTGCCATCGCCGCCCGCAATGACGACCAGCGGCCCGTCCATGCCGCCGACGGCGGCGAGCGTCGCGCCGACGTTGGTGCCCTTCGAGTCGTTGATCCAGCGCACCCCGGCGATGTCGGCCACCCACTGCATGCGATGTGGAAGGCCGGCAAAGGTGCGCAACACACCGAGTTGCGGCTCGAGCGGCAGTCCCACAGCCTCGCCCAGTGCGAGCGCAGCGAGTGCGTTGGCCGCGTTGTGCAGGCCGGTGAGCCGCATCTCGTCGAGCGCGAGGATGGGCTTGCCGGCACGCGCGAGGCTCGTCCGGCCATTCGCGCGCACCAGGCCGAACTGAGCACGCCGTTGGGGGTCAATGCTGAAACCGATGAGCGACTGCCCCGCACGCGGCATGGCGCGCACCAGCTCGTCGTCGAGGTTCACGACGGCCACATCGCAGTGCGCGAAGATCCGCGCCTTGGCGCTTGCATAGTCCGCAAGCCGCGTGTAGCGATCGAGATGATCGGCACTGACGTTCAGCACCGCGCCCGCGCGCAATGCGAGGGAATGCGTGGTTTCGAGCTGGAAGCTCGAAAGCTCGAGGACGTAGAAGTCAGGCTCCGTGCCGGCGAGGAGGTTCAAGGCCGGTTCACCGAGGTTGCCGCCGGCGCGCGCCGTGACGCCCGCCGCCTGCACCATCTCGGCGATGAGCGTGGTCACGGTGCTCTTGCCGTTCGTGCCCGTGACTCCAATCACAGGCGCGTGCGCGGCACGCGCGAACAACTCGATGTCGCCGACGATTTCGATGCCGCGCGCCTGCGCCTCGCGCAAGAAGGGCTCGGTGAGCGCCACTCCCGGTGAAACCACGACCTGCCCGGCGTCAGCGAGCAACTGCGCATCGAGACCGCCCAGGCGCAACTCGACGCTCTGCGCAAGAGCGCCCAGATTGGCAAGCTCCGGCGGAGCCGCGCGTGTGTCCGTGATCGCGACGCGCGCACCGCGTGCGCTCAGATAACGCGCACAGGAGAGGCCGGTGCGGCCGAGCCCGACGATGACCGTGCGCCGCGCGAGCGGCTTGGCATGCGTGGCCGGGGTTTTTCTCACGGCGTTCATCTGAGCTTGAGTGTCCCCAGGCCGGCGAGCACCAGGATCAGGCTGATGATCCAGAAGCGCACGATCACCTTCGGCTCCGCCCAGCCCTTGAGCTCGAAGTGGTGGTGGATCGGCGCCATGCGGAAGATGCGTTTCCCGGTGAGCTTGTAGGAGGCGACCTGCAGGATCACCGACACCGTCTCGAGCACGAACACGCCACCCATCACGACCAGAACGATTTCCTGGCGCACCATCACGGCGACCACACCGAGGGCGGCGCCAAGCGCGAGCGCGCCGATGTCGCCCATGAACACCTGGGCGGGATAGGCGTTGAACCAGAGGAACCCGAGACCGGCACCGACGATCGTCGCGCAGAAAATCAGCAGCTCCCCGACGCCCGCGATGTAGGGAATGCCGAGATAACTCGAGAACACGCTGTTGCCGGTGAGGTAAGCGAATACGCCGAGCGCGCCCGCCACCATGGCTGCCGGCATGATCGCGAGCCCGTCCAGTCCGTCGGTCAGATTAACGGCGTTACTGGTGCCGACGATCACGAAGTAGGTGAGCGCCACGAAGCCCGCGCCGAGTGGCACGGCGACATTCTTGAAGAACGGCACGAACAGGGTCGTCTCGGCCGGTGTTTGCGCCGTGAGATAGAGCGCGAATGCGGCCGCGAGTCCCGCAAGCGACTGCCAGAAATACTTGTAGCGTGGTGCGAGACCCCTGGAGTTGCCGACGATGAGCTTCAGGTAGTCGTCGTAGAAACCGATCAGGCCGAAGGCCACGGTCACGCCGAGCGCAACCCAGACGAAGCGGCTACGCACGTCGGCCCATAGCACCGTGCTCACGGCAACTGCCACCAGGATGAGTGCGCCGCCCATGGTCGGTGTGCCGGCCTTCGGCAGGTGGGATTGCGGGCCGTCATCGCGCACCCGCTGCCCGATCTGGTGGCGCGTCAGTCGCCGGATCAGCGCCGGACCGACCAGCAGCGCGATGGCGAGCGCCGTGATCACCGACAGGATCGCGCGCAGCGTCAGGTAGCTGAAGACGTTGAAGCCCGACTGGAAGCGCGTCAGGTATTCGGCGAGCAATAGCAGCATGCGCTCGGATCTCCTCAGCTCGCCTTGGCCGTCGGCCCCGCGGCCAGGGCTTCGACGACGCGTTCCAGGCGATTCATGCGCGAACCCTTGATCAGCACGGTGGTGTCAGGCCCGAGCTCCGCGGCCACGCGGCGGATCAGTGCCTCGACATCCGGAAACCATTCAGCACCGCCGCCGAACGCCTCCGCGGCATGGGCGCTCAGCGGTCCCGCGGCAAACAGCCGTGTGACACCGCTCGCGCGTGCCATAGCGCCCGCCTCGACATGGCTTTGCTGCGAGTACTCGCCCAACTCGCCCATATCGGCGAGCACCAGCCACTTCTCGCCCTCGAGGTCGTGCAGCAGCTCGAGCGCGGCGCGCAGCGAGCTCGGATTCGCGTTGTAGGAATCGTCGATCAGCCATGCGCCGATCGGCGTCGCTATGCGTTGCAGGCGACCTTTGACCGCACGCACCGTGGCGAGGCCCGCGGCAATGGCTTCGAGCGATGCGCCGGCCGCGCGTGCGGCGGCGGCCGCGGCCAGGGCATTGATCACGTTGTGCCGACCCGCGAGCCGCAGCTGGATGGGGCAGCGTTGCCCGCCGGCGACGAGCTCGAAGCGCAGCGCGAAGCCTTCGGCGGTGACGGACTGCTCGATCTCGACCGCGCGCACTTGGGCGTCCCGCCCGAGGCCAAATGTCACGGTGCGGCCGGCATTCGACATCCGCTGCCAGAGCGGCGCGTAGTCATCGTCGGCGTTGATTACCGCGGTACCGCTCGCATCGAGGGAGGCCACCATCTCGCCTTCGCCCTCGGCAACACCGTCGAGGTTGCCGAAGCCCTCGAGATGCTCTGCGCCCGCGTTGGTAATGAGCCCGACCGTGGGGCGGGCGATTGCAGCGAGCGCTGCCACGTCGCCCAGGCGATTGGCGCCCATCTCGATCACTGCCGTGCGATGCACTGGCTCGAGACGCATGAGCGTGAGCGGCACGCCGATGTGGTTGTTGAGATTGCCGAGCGTCGCGAGACACGGACCCAGACGCCCAAGGATG
Organism: Steroidobacteraceae bacterium; assembly: GCA_035455565.1. Taxonomy (GTDB): domain Bacteria; phylum Pseudomonadota; class Gammaproteobacteria; order Steroidobacterales; family Steroidobacteraceae; genus DATBVX01. The sequence continues at coordinate 11,155 of DATIEU010000105.1, forward strand.
GCAGCCGTCATCTCCTTGACCGTCGTCTTGCCGTTGCTGCCCCCGACACCGACAACCGGAATGGCGAATTGCTGCCGCCAAGCCTGGGCGAGCGCAGCGAGTGCATCCAAGGTGTCCTTCACCACGACCTGGGGCAGCAGGATCGCGAGCGGTCGCGACACGACCGCGCCCGCCGCGCCCTCGCGCATGCAGGCATCGAGGAAGTCGTGGCCGTCGTAGTGCGGCCCCCTGATCGCTACGAACAGGTCGCCCGTCTTGAGCGTGCGCGAATCGCTCGAGACCGCGCCGTACTCGCGATCCTGGCCTTGCAGGAATCCCCCGCAAGCCGCCGCCACGGCTGCGAGCGTGCGCTTCATGCAGCGCCTCCGAGCAGCCGTTGCACCTCGTCGCGGTCGCTGAAGGGCCGCGAAATCGTGCCGTAGATCTGGTAATCCTCGTGCCCCTTGCCCGCGATCACGACGATGTCGTCGCCGCCGGCCTCACCGATCGCCGCGGCGATGGCGCGCGCCCGCTCGCGGATCACGCGCACGGGTTGGCCCGAGGGAATGCCCTCGATGATCGCATCGATGATGGCTTGCGGATCCTCGGTGCGCGGATTGTCGTCCGTGAGGATGAGCTGATCGGCGAGCTCGGCGGCAATTGCGCCCATCATCGGGCGCTTGCCGGGATCGCGATCGCCACCGCAGCCGAACACGCACCACAATCGTCCACGGCAGTGGCGCCGCGCAGCGCGCAGCGCCTTGCCGAGCGCGTCGGGCGAGTGCGCATAGTCGACTACGGCGAGCGGCTGCCCCGTCGTCCCGCGGAAAGCCTCCATGCGTCCCGGGGGCGCCACTGCGGTATCGAGAGCGGCGACCGCTTCGCGCAGCGGCACTTCCCAGTTGAGGAGCACGGCGAGCACCACGATGAGGTTTTCGGCGTTGAAGTCGCCGATGAGCCGCGAATGGAGCGCGCCGGAACCCCAGCTCGAATCGAATTCCAGCGTGAGGCCGCCGTTCGCCGCGAGCACGCGGCGCGCGTGGACAAAGGTATCGCTCGATTCGCGGTACGCGCCGACACCGGTCCAGACAGCCGTGAGCGGCACATCTGGGGCCAGCGCCTCTGCCAGGCGCCGGCCCGTGGCGTCACCCATGTTGATCACGCGGTAGTGGATGTCGGGCCAGGTGAGGAGGCGCGCCTTCACTTCGGCGTAGGCGTCCAGCGTGCGGTGATAGTCGAGGTGATCGCGGCTCAGGTTGGTGAAAGCCACCGTATTGAAGTGCACTCCGTCCACGCGACCCTGTGCGAGCGCATGCGAGGACACCTCCATCCCGAGGAAACGCACACCCTGGCCCTTCAGGTCGGCGAGCTCGCGATGCACGGTCACGCAATCCGGCGTCGTGTGCGTGGTGCGCCTGAGCGTCGCGGGCGCTCCGAAACCCAGGGTGCCTGCGTAAGCGGCGCGCCGGCCGCTCGATTCGAGCGCTTGTGCGAGCAGCCAGCAGCAGGTGGTCTTGCCGTTGGTGCCGGT
>DATIEU010000106.1:0-2634 GCA_035455565.1 Steroidobacteraceae bacterium
GACGCCGTCGCCGTAAAGAAACGCGCGGTCGAGGGGCGACACGCGCGCTTCCCGCAGCGGCAGGAACTCGCCGTTGAGATACGCGATCGGCAGCGGCTCGCCCATTTACTCGAACCAGAGCAGCACGCTGTCGACCATGCGGGTCCACAGCCCGCCCTGCTTGACTTCCTTCACCGGGTATAGCGGCCGCTTCACCAGTACCTGGTCGCCCAGCGTGACCTGGAGTTCGCCGATCGCGCTGTTGGCGGGAATCGGTGCGATGAGCTTCGGCCTGACGGTGGTGCTCGACTTGATTTCTTCGAACCGGCCGCGCGGCACGGTGAGATAGAGATCGCGGCGCAAGCCGAGCGCAACCGGGCTTTCCTCGGCCTTCCACACCTCGGTGGTGGCGAGCTTCTGTCCGGCGCCGTGGAGCTTGCGAGTCTCGTAGAACGAGAAGCCGTAGTTGAGCAGCGCCTGGCTCGCCTGCTCGCGCGCTTTCCACGACGGCGTGCCCATCACGACCGAGATCAGGCGCATGCCGTTGCGCTCAGCGGAGCTGACGAGGCACCAGCCCGCCGACTCGGTGTGCCCGGTCTTGATGCCGTCGACGCCATCGCGCCCCAGCAGTCCGTTGCGATTCGGCTGGCTGATCTTGTTCCAGGTGAATTCGCGTTGTGAATACCAGCGATAGTACTCGGGGAATTCGCGCACGATCGCGGACGACAGCGTCGCGACGTCGCGTGCCGTCATGTAGTGCGTGGGCGAGGCGAGGCCGGTGCTGTTCTCGAAATGGGAACCCTTCATGCCGAGCTGCTTCGCATAGCCGTTCATCAGCTCGGCGAACGTCTCCTCGCTCCCCCCGACGCGCTCGGCGAGCGCGATGGTCGCGTCGTTTCCGGATTGTACGATCATGCCCTGGATCAGCACTTCGACCGGCACCTGCGTGCCGACATCGACATAAGTGCGCGAACCTTCCGCGCGCCACGCGCGTTCGCTGATCGTCACCGGGTCCGTGAGCTTGAGCTTGCCCGCCTTGAGCGCGTGGAACACCGCGTAAGCGGTCATCAGCTTGGTCAGGCTCGCGGGCTCGAGCCGCTCGTCGGCCTTTTGCTCGGCGAGCACTCGCCCGCTCAGATGATCGATGAGCAGGTAGCCGCGCGCATCGACCTTGGGCGCTGGTGGCACCGGCACGTTGAGGGGCTCCGCGGCCGGAGCGATCGCCAGCGGCAGAAAAATCAGCAGGAGAGCGAGATGTCTTTTCATGGACTCACGGGGAAGTGAAGAAAGGCGAAAGTGTAGCGGGTTTTCGTCCGGTTCAATCGAGAGCAAGACGTGCATCGGATACGCCGATCTGCCGCAGCTCCTCGAGGACGCGATCGAATTCGGCGACCGAAGGCACGGGACCCACGCGCACGCGGTAGAGCACGCGTCCGTCGCGTTCGTCGCTGCGCACGAACGCCGGGCCTACGCCCGCGGCACGCATGCGTGCGAGCAGCCGCTCCGCATTCGCCTGTTCCGCGAAGGCGCCGGCCTGCACGTAGAGCTGATCGAGCGCCGGAGTTGCAGCCTTGGCCGGGGGCGCACTCGAGGAAGAGACGGCGCGCACTTCGACCAGCGCCGTGCCGGCACGCACAATGTCGAGCTTGATCGCCGCGGCATAGGAAAGATCGATGAGCCGGTTGGCGACGAACGGTCCGCGATCGTTCACGCGCACCACGACGCTCTTGCCGTTCGCCAGGTTGGTCACCTGCACGTGGCAGGGCAGCGGCAGCGTGGTGTGCGCCGCGGTCATGGCATACATGTCGTAGGTGTCGCCCGTGGCCGTGCGCCCGCCGTGAAAGTCGGGGCCGTACCAGGAAGCGACGCCGCGCTCGAGGTACCCCACGCTGGTGTCGAGCACGAAGTAGCGCCGGCCGTTCACCTCGTAGAAGGGCGGGTTACCGCTCTTGCTGCGCAGCTCCGGTCGCGGCACGGCATCGGGAATCGAGCCCACGTCCGCGGGCGGGGGTGGTAACGGCTTGGGTACGGGCGAAGGCGCGGGCCGCGGCGGTTGCGAGGTGCAGGCGGCGAGCGCCAGCAACGCCGCTGCCGCTACGACCCTTTCAGCTCGACGCATCGTTGCTGTAGACGCGAGCAGTGAGCTCGCGCGCCAGGTCGTGGACCGCCATGGCATAGAGCGCGCTGCGGTTGTAGCGCGTGATCACGTAGAAATTCTTGAGGCCGACGCGAAAGCGCAAAGTGGTGGGCTCATCGGCCGCGATCAACATGGCGGGCGCGTCGTCCGGGAGCGAGGTCTCGAACCGCACGCCCTTTTCCCTGAGCGAGCCGACGGTCTCGTTGAGATCCAGTCGCCGCGTATCGAGATCATGGGCGTGGGCCTGGTCGATCACGGCTTCCGCCAGCACCGGTTCATCGGGCTGCCAGCCATGTTCGCGAAAGTAGTTGGCGATGCTCGCGAGCACATCGGCCCAGTCGGTCCATAGATTGCGCGTGCCGTCGCCATCGCCGTCCACGGCGAATTTGCGCATGCTGCGCGGCATGAATTGCGGCGCGCCCATTGCGCCTGCATACGAGCCGAGCGGCGCAAGCGCATCGAGCGAATCCTCGCGCACCAGCAGCAGGTATTGCTCCAGCTCGTCCGTGAAGTAACCG
>DATIEU010000107.1:0-2866 GCA_035455565.1 Steroidobacteraceae bacterium
TACCAGGGCGCGACGATCGACGAGGTGGCCGAGCGCGCCGGGATCTCGAAGCCCAATCTGCACTACTACTTCAAGCGCAAGCGCGACCTGTATCTGGCCGTCCTGCGGCGCACGCTCGATATCTGGCTCGTACCCTTGCGGGAGCTGGATCGCAATGGGGATCCTGCGGTCGAGATCGGCAACTACATCGCGCAGAAAGTACAGCTCTCGCGGCGCTTTCCCGCCGCATCGCGGGTGTTCGCCAACGAGATCGTGCAGGGCGCGCCCTTCCTGAAGGGATATCTACAGTCGAACCTGCGGGAAGTCGTGGGGCGCAAAGTGGCCGTGATCCAGCACTGGATCGACGAAGGGAAGCTGGCACCGATCGACCCATATCACCTGATCTTCCTGATCTGGGCGGCGACACAGCACTACGCGGACTTCGCGCCGCAGGTCAAGGCGGTCATGGATGTGCCCCGGCTGAACCAGGCTCATTTCCACAAGGTCGAGCAGTCGTTGTCGCGGATCATCCTCCAGGGCGTTCTCGCGAAGACGAGGCGCTAGGCGGCGACCGCGGCTCTTTTGTCGCGGTGTAACAATTCCAGCCGTGCGGCGAGTTCTCGAGCGGGGACAGAACTTTTCTGCGCCCCGCAGGTCGGCCTCGTCTTTCCGGGATCGTCTTTAGACGAGTGCCACACATCGATGGCGAGGAGACACCATGTCATACATCGACGGATTCGTGATTGCCGTGCCCAAGGCGAACAAGCAGAAGTTCATCGAGCACGCGAAGAAAGGCGACAGCGTATTCGCCGACCTCGGCGCGACGCGCATCCTGGAATGCTGGGGCGACGACGTGCCGGATGGAAAGCTCACGGACTTTCGCCGCGCCGTTCAGGCCACCGATGAGGAGACGGTCGTCTTCTCGTGGGTGGAGTGGCCCGACAAGAAGACACGCGATGCCGCGATGTCGCGAATGGATGAGCTGATGAAGAACGACCCGCGGATGAACCCGACCACCAACCCGATGCCGTTTGACGGCAAGCGGATGATCTACGGGGGATTCCAGCCCGTCGTCGAAATCCAGAAGTAGCGCCGGGCGGCGAAGGCGGCCGTACCGCACAACTCGACCACCACTGGCGCGCCGTGCCGAGGGCACGCGCCCGGTGGCGGCGGCCATGCGGCAACGCCTACCGCAAGCGGAATGTGGCCGGGAGGAGCTGCTCCACCGTGTAACTTCGCGCGCGGCCCGCTTCGTCGAGTAAAATGATGCGGGTGGCAGCATCCGCGAATTCCGCGATGCGTTGCCGGCACCCGCCGCACGGCGTGCAGGCCTCCAGGTCCTGCCGGCCGCCCACCGCTGCGATCGCGACGATCCGTTTGCCGCCCGCCGCGACCATCGCGGCGATGGCGCTGGTCTCGGCGCAGTTACCCAACGGATAGGCGGCGTTCTCGACGTTGCAGCCGCTGTGGATCCGGCCCTGCTCATCGAGAACCGCGGAACCGACGTAGTAGTTGGAATAAGGTGCGTGAGCGCGCGCGCGAACCGCCTTGGCAGCTTCGATCAGGACGTTGTCGTCGTTCTTCATGCGCTCGCGCGAGCGCGAGGTCGCACGCTCTCCTCCGCTTCGAGCCCGACGCTACCGAGCACCAGCCTCAGGACCTGTTCGAGCTTGTCGCGGTACTGGCGCTCGTCGAATTCACTGCCACCGTTGAGAATAACCATCTGTCGCTCGAAGTCGGCGTAGTGCTGGGTCACCGCCCAGATCATGTAGAGCAGCGCCTGCCCGTCCACCTCGCGGATCTTGCCCGCGCTGATCCAGCTGCGAATGGTCCGCACGCGCGCGTTGACCCACGCCTTGAGGGTCGTGCCGAGAAAGCGCTCCATCACCGGTGCGCCGCGCATGATCTCGCTGGCCCACACGCGCGACGCATAAGGCCGCAGCCGTGAGAACTGCATCTTCGCCGTGACGTAGAGGGTGAGTGCGCGGCGCGGATCGTCGTCGGCATCGAAGGCGCCCGCCGCTTCCATCCAATCCTCCAGGATGCCCTTGAGCACCTGCCGATAGAGATTGGCCTTGGTCTTGAAGTAGTAGTGCACGTTGGCCTTCGGCAAGCCCGCCTCGTTGGCGATGGCCTCCGTGGTCGTGCCCCTGAAGCCGTGCAGGGCGAACTGCTTCTCCGCGGCACGCAGGATCAGCGCCTCGTTGGCCTCGCGGATGTCGAGCTTCCTCGCTGGCGATGACACAGTGCGCGCCTCGGTACCCTTCACGTCGAGCTGCGGCCGGGATTGTTGGGATGTGTGGTCCAGTCCGCTTTCTCGCTCGTGATCGCCCGGCCCGTTCGCGGGTCGACGCCGCTGGTCAACGGACGCATGGTGATGCAGCCCTGCACCGGGCATACGCTGACGCAGAGATTGCAGCCGACGCACTCGGCGTCGATGACCTCGAAGCGTCGCACGCCGTTCACGGAGGCGGTGATCGCCTGGTGCGAGGCGTCTTCGCAGACGATGTGGCAACGGCCGCACTTGATGCATAGCTCCTGATCGATCCAGGCCTTCTCGACGTAATTCAAATTCAGGTACTGCCAGTCGGTGACGCTGGGCACGGCTTTGCCCACCAGCTCCCGCACCGTGGCAAAGCCCTTGTGATCGAGGTAGTGTCCGAGCCCGTCGACGAGGTCGTCGATGATCTTGAAGCCATAGACCATTGCGGCCGTGCAAACCTGCACGGTCGTGGCGCCCAGCGCCAGAAAGTCGACCGCATCGCGCCAATCCGTGATCCCGCCGATGCCGGAGATCGGCAGGCGCGCCGTGTCGCGTGACCGTGCGATCTCCGCCACCATGTGCAAAGCGATCGGCTTCACGGCCGGACCGCAGTAGCCACCGTGC
>DATIEU010000108.1:0-7772 GCA_035455565.1 Steroidobacteraceae bacterium
AGGAAACTGAAATCACACTAGCGCCTCGAAGATGATTGGTAACTCGAGCGGAGGAATCATGAAGAGATTGCGTGCATGGAAAGTGCTGACTCTGGCGGTTGTGGCTGCCACGGTCGGACTCGCGGGATGCCAGACGACCAATCCGTATACGGGTGAGCAGCAGACCAGCAAGGCTGCCAAGGGCGCGGGCATCGGTGCTGCGGCCGGCGCGGTGGTTGGGCTCATCACCGGCGATGATTCGAAGGAACGTAAAGAGCGTGCGCTCATCGGCGCGGGCGTCGGCGCCCTCGCGGGCGGCAGCGTCGGGTACTACATGGACGTGCAGGAAGCGAAGCTGCGCCAGCAGCTGCAGGGGACCGGCGTGAGTGTCACGCGCATGGGAGACAACATCACGCTCAACATGCCGGGCAACATCACGTTCAAGACCGATAGTGCCGATCTCAACTCGAGCTTCTTCAGCGTGCTCGACTCGGTGAGCCTGGTGCTGAAGGAATACGAGAAGACGATCGTCGAGGTTGCCGGTCACACCGACAGCACAGGCAGTGACCAGTACAACCAGGCGCTCTCCGAGCGTCGCGCCCAGACAGTCGCGACCTACCTGGCGGGCAAGGGCGTCATGCAGCAGCGCATGATCACGGTGGGCGCCGGTGAAGGAAGACCGGTGGCGACCAACGACACGGCCGACGGCCGCCAGCTCAATCGGCGCGTGGAGCTCACCCTCACACCGATCACTCAGGGGTGAGCCCGGTGTCTCGATTGACGCTACCTAACGTGTCGTCAATCCGGACGAACGCCCGTACATGGATGTACGGGCCGGCCCGGTTCACAGGGATGTAATCGCACAGCGCTCTTTCCGGGCGTAAAAAAAGCCCGGCTCGTGCCGGGCTTTTGCATTCATCTCTGCCGCGAACTTCAGGCGCCTTCGAGCGCCTCCTCGGGAACCACCTTGGCGCGCAGCTTCTTGATCGCGTTCGCCTCGAGCTGGCGAATGCGCTCCGCCGATACTCCGTAGCGTTCCGCGAGCTCGTGCAGCGTTGCCTTTTCACCGCTCATCCAGCGGCTCTTGAGGATGTCGCGGCTGCGGGCGTCGAGTCCTTCGAGCGCCACGCCCAGGCGATCGGCTGTGGTGTCTTCCCACTCTTCACGCTCGACCAGCGCCGAGGGATCCGCGTCCGCCGCCCGCAGGTAAACCGCAGGGCTGTAGCTGTCCTCGTCGTCGCTGTCAGGGAGCGGATCGAAAGACAGGTCGCGCGCGGCCAATCGCTTCTCCATCTCCGTGACTTCCGCTGGCGATACACCGAGGTCCTGCGCCACCGCGCGAGTCTCGGCATCCGTGAGCCAGGCGAGGTTTTTCTTCATCCGCCGCAGGTTGAAGAAGAGCTTGCGCTGCGCCTTGGTGGTGGCGATCTTCACCAGCCGCCAGTTGCGCAGCACGTATTCATGGATCTCGGCACGGATCCAGTGCACCGCGAAGGACACCAGCCGCACGCCGACGTCCGGATCGAAGCGCTTCACGGCCTTCATGAGGCCGACGTTGCCTTCCTGCACGAGATCCCCCATCGGCAATCCGTAACCGATGTAGCCGCGCGCGATGTGCACCACGAAGCGCAGGTGCGACAACACCAGTTGGCGCGCCGCGTCCAGGTCGTCATCGCGACGAAAACGCTGGGCGAACTCGACTTCCTGCTCCCGCGTCAGTACCGGAATCCGGGATACGCGCTCGATGTAGGCATCGAGACTGCCCAGCGGACCCGCGAGCTGCTGTGTGTCGGCTCCCATGAGGACCAGTGAGTTGCTCATTGACTTGAAGATACCTCCCGCCTGCTAAGACGTTGCGTATATTAGCAGTCCGGTGCTTAGAGTGCTAAGGGCCGTGGCAGTTCATAGCCTAGCCACTATGTGATATAAATCATAGGCTTATGAGCTCATGAGTCGCAGGCGTCAGAGTCCTGATCGGCTCCCGGTCGCCTGCTAGCATGGCGCCGCGGATTGAGGGGATCGAACAACAATCGCTGTTTCGACGCGGAGCCTTCCATGAGAGCCATGAGCGCAAAGAGCGTAACGACCCTGGCCCTGGTCGTGTCGGGTGTCGCTGGCTGTTTCGGCGTCACTCAGGATCCGACAGTCAAGCCGGCGCCGCCGGCCGCGTCGCCGGACGTGCGCATGATGGCCGATGCGATGCTGCCGGCCCTGTATGAAGGGGTGCTGCCGTGTGCCGATTGCGCCGGCATCCGGTATTCGCTCGATGTCCGCAGGGATCGCGTTTATTACCTGCGCCGGACGTATCTCGGCAAGGGCGCCGGCGAGGGCGATAACGTCTACGAGATCGGCACCTGGAGCATTTCGCCTGATGCCAACCGGGTCATCCTGCGCGGTGGCAAGGACACTTCGACGGTATTCTCGATCGAGAACCCGGAAACGCTGCGTGCGCTCGACCACGCAGGCAACGAGATTCAGTCGAATCTCAACTACGAGCTCAAGCGCAACGCCAGTTACAAGCCGCTCGAGCCGCGCGTCGAGATGCGCGGTCTCTACACCTATATGGCGGACGCCGGCCAGTTTCGCGAATGCCTGACGCAGCTGAGATTCCCGGTCGCGCAGACCGCCGACAATGCGGCGCTCGAACGTGCGTATGCGGCCGCTCGCCAGCAACCGGGCGAAGAAGTGCTGGTGAAAGTCGACGGACGGATCGCAACGCAGCCGCGCGTAGAAGGCTCAGGTTCGCGACCGACGCTCATCGTCGAGAAATTCATTGCCACGATGCCGCACGAGAGCTGCAGCGGTGCGACTGCCGCCGCTACGCTCGAGAACACGCACTGGAAGCTCGTCGAAGCGGGCGGCCAGCCCGTCGTCGCGCCCGCCGATGCACGCGAAGCCTATTTCCGGCTGGATCCACTGGGGAACCAGGTAGAGGGATTTTCTGGTTGCAATCAGTTCGGCGGTGGCTACAAGGTCGAGGGCCGAACGGTCCGCTTCGACAAGGTGCGCATGACGATGATGGCCTGCACCGATGCGAACAACCCCGAGCAGCGCTTCAATCACGCGATCAACAATTCAGCGTCGTACAAGATCAGCGGCAACCGGCTCGAGCTGCTAGACGCATCCGGAGTGGTGTTGGCGCGTTTCGAGGCGCGCGCGCCGCAGTAGTCAGGTCGCTGCCGGGGATGCGGAGAGCAGCCCCTCGCGCTTCAGTCGCTTCGAGACCAGGTCGGCGACGTCTTTCACGAGTGTCTCCATGAGGCGCGGCTGCATCGTCTCGGTCGTCCCGGACCAGAGCAGCTTTTCGCTGTCGAGCGAATAGATGTTGACCTCGATCTGCAGCTTCGAATCGAGGGTCATGTATGCGGGGCCGCGTTCCGCGATCGATACGAAGCCGTAATAGCCCCAGATCGTGTAGTAGGCGGTCGGCAACGGATCCTGCTCGTCGCGTATTTCGGTCTCGGCGTCCACGAGCCGCATCGTGATCGCGCCATCGAAGCCCCCCTCCTTGAGTCGCGATTTCACCTTGTCGATATCGCGCAGTTCCTCCGCGGGAAGGACCTGCGAGCCGGGGACGGCATCGGGTCCGATGATGCGTGCCATTTCGCTCTCGGCGAGCCGCCGTGTGGGCCCGTCCTCGACCAACGCGATTGCGACGACCTTCTCGAAGTCGAGCTTCTTGACGGATGGATCTTTCCACGACTGCAGCAGCCGCCCCGAACTGGCGCAAGCCGCCAACGCGACCATTGTCACGAACACGGTCACGAGCACGGTGAGAGCAGGACGGCTTGAACGCATGAGCATCCCCTGTGAATCGAATGATCAGCCGGACGGTTCGATCGCCCGAAGGTGACGCGAAGCGGCCAACCAGGAGCCGAGCCACCCGAGAATCGCCCCGCCACCCAGCAGGGCCGCCATGGTACGCGGATCGAGACCGCTCAAGCGGAAGTCGCTGCCGTAGAGGCCAGCGAGCCGATTGACGGGCTCCTGCAGCAGCCACAGGCCGAACGCCACCAGTCCGCACGCCAGGGCGCCGCCGACGAGTCCGTACCAGAAGCCCGTATAGAGGAATGGGCGGCGGACGAACGCATCCGATCCGCCGACGAGCTTGGTGACCTCGATCTCCTGGCGCCGGTTCTCGATGTCGAGCCGTATGGTGTTGCCGACGATCACAACGACGCCGGCGGCGAGCAGCGCCGCCAGGAGTCCGAGCACGCGCCGCAGGACGTCGAGCATGGTGTGAAAGCGCTTGACCCACTCGGTGTCGACCTGCACGAGATCCACCTCGGGCCAGTTCTGCAGGTGGCGCTTGAGCAAATCGACCGCGGAGGGCGAAGTCCGATCCGTGGTCGGACGTACGATCAGCGCGTGTGGCAGCGGGTTATCGGTGAGCGCATCGAGCGCCGGCCCGAAGCCTGAGAACTCGCGGAATTCCTTGAGCGCAGCATCCGCCGGAATGAACTGTACGCCCGCGACACCTGGCCGTTCCCTGAGCGTCTGCGCCAGCTGTTCCGCCTTCGCGACGCTTACGTCGCGCTTGAGGTACACCGAGACCTCGATGGCACTGTCCCATGCGCCAGTGGCTGCGCGCGCGTTGGTCACGAGCAGCGCGAACGCGGCCGGCAACGCCAGCGCGATCGCGATGACCATGATGGTCATGAACGAGGCGAGTGGTTGCCGGGTCATGCGGCCAAGCGCGGCCACCAGGGTTTGTGCATGGCGCTCGAAGTAACCGCCGATCGCAGCGAACACGCCGCGCCGCTGCGCCGTGGGCCGCACCACGCTCGAGCGTTCCTCAGCCATGCCCGGGCCTCGCGTCATCGCCCGCGAAGCGCCCGTGTTCCAGCGTCACGCGTCTCAGGTCAAAGCGCTCGATGAGGTGCACGTCGTGGGTCGCCACCAGCACCGTGACGCCCACATCGTTCAGGCGCTTGAACAGTTTCATGATGTCGAGCGCGAGATCGGGATCGAGGTTGCCCGTGGGCTCATCGGCGATCAGTACCGGCGGCTTGCTCACGACCGCGCGCGCGATACCTACGCGCTGTTGCTCGCCGGTCGAGAGCTCGAGCGGACCGGAGTTTTCCTTCCCCAGCAGTCCCACCTGGTCGAGCGCCGCGCGTACGCGCTTGTCCATCTCGCGCCGGCGCATGCCAGCGATCACCAGTGGCAGCGCCACGTTGTCGTAGATGGGGCGATCGTTGAGCAGCTTGTGATCCTGGAAAACGACGCCGATCTGGCGGCGAAAGCCCGGGATGCGCCGCCGCGGCACCCCGGCGGTGTTCTGCTGGTTCACGATCACCTGGCCGCGGCTCGGCCGGTCGATGAGCGCGATCAGCTTGAGCACGGTGCTCTTGCCGGCGCCCGAGTGCCCGGTGAGGAACATCATTTCGGCGCGCGCGACGCTGAAGCTCACGTCGCTCAGCGCTTCACGGCCGTTGGGATAGCGCTTGTAGACCCGCTCGAAGAGGATCACGAGCCGCCTGCGTTGCCGAGCAGCGCCTCGACGAAGGGCGCGGCGGCGAACTCACCGAAATCCTCGGTCTGCTCGCCGACGCCAACGAAGCGAATGGGGATCCTGAGGCGTTGCGAGATCGCGAGCACGATGCCGCCCTTCGCCGTGCCGTCGAGCTTGGTGATAGCGAGACCCGTGACGCCAAGCGCGGCGTTGAACTGCTCGGCCTGCGCGAGCGCGTTCTGACCGAGCCCCGCATCGAGCACCAGCAGCACCTCGTGTGGCGCGCTCGCATCGAAGCGCTGAATCACGCGCATGATCTTCTTGAGCTCGTCCATGAGATGCGACTGGCTGTGCAGTCGACCGGCGGTATCCGCGATCAGCACGTCGGCGTCTCGTGAGCGCGCGGCTTGCAGCGCATCGAAGATCACCGCGGCCGGATCCGCGCCGCTCTGCTGCGCGATGACGGCGACGTCATTGCGCCGTCCCCATACCTGGAGCTGTTCGATGGCCGCGGCCCGAAACGTATCGCCGGCCGCGAGCACGACTTCGAGCCCTTGCTCCTTGAAGCGCCGCGCGAGCTTGCCGATCGTTGTCGTCTTGCCGGACCCGTTTACGCCGACCACCAGGACGACGAACGGACGCTGCGCGCGATCGACGACCAGCGGCTGCTCGACCGGCGTAAGAATTTCCAGCATCGAGGCGTTGAGCGCAGATAGCAGTGCTTCGCGATCCTTGAGTTCGCGCCGCTCGACAGCACTGCGGAGCTTTTCGAGGATCGCCTCGGTGGCGTCGACGCCCACGTCGCCCGTTAGCAAGCGCGTCTCGAGGTCCTCGAGGATCTGCGCGTCGATCGCGCGACCCGGCAGCAGGTTGGCGAGATCGTACGTGAGCCAGGAATCGCCCTGGTTGAGCTTGGCGCGCAGGCGCTTGAAGAATCCGGCCCGCGGCTCGGAGTCGTTCGATTCCGGCGTGGAGTTGGTGGCTTTCGATCCGAACATCGTAGGACGGCGGTGGCTGTAATCGGGGCGGGGCGGATTGTACCGCACGAAAAAAGCCGGGCGGCTCGGGCTGCCCGGCTTCGATGCTCGGCAGAGTCGCGGCGCTTACGGCTGAATCACCGCGGCATTCACCACGCGAATGCTGGTGCCGTTGCTCGCGGCGAAGAACACCGTCTGCTGCTGCATCTCCATTGTCGTCGCGCCACACAGCAACGGATCCGGGCCCACGGGGGGCGTCGAGCACGACGGATCGATGATCGAGCCGTGATGCCCGAAGACGTAGTTCACGTAACCGCCATTGCCCGGGGCGATCGTGTTATCCGTGGCGCTGACACGGTGAAGGGCTGCGCCACCTGCCGTGATCATGCGCTGAGTGGAGCTGTTGGGAACGACCTGATCCGGCAGCCAGGTGGGCGGGCTGCCAATCACCTGGACGATGTGCACCGGCTTGGCCGCCAGCAATCCGGGGAGGGCGCCGACGGTGCCGCTGATGAAGTTGAGCGGATCGCCCGCATCGACCGCCGTCTGCGCATCGCGCAGGAACTGGTTGCGAAGCGTCGTATTAGGAAGCAGACCCTGTGCCGTGAGTGCCGCATCGATCCGGGGTCCAAACGTCGGTGAGTCGATGATCGTTTGCGCGACGCCGCCGCCGGTCATCAGGAGCGATGCGGTGCGCGCGTTGGCGCCGACGGTCGCATAAACACCGCCGACGATGCTGCCGAGCGAATGACCGACGAAGTGAATGCGTGCCAGATCGGCATCCGGGGTCGCGTCACCAGTCACTTCCAGATTCGCGAGCGCACGCGTAAGCGTGAGCAGGTCGACCGCGCCCTGGCGCAGATTGTCGCGCGTCGTGAGGAGGCTCGAGAGGTTGACGAAGTTCTGTCCGGAGCCGTCAATCACGCCGTCGGGCCCGGGCGCGAGCGTGGTGTTGTTGCTCACGTCGAGATCAAAAGTGCGTTCGAGGCCCGCCATGCGGAATGCGGCGGCCTGAGTCCCGGCGCCGATGCCGTGCAATGGCAGATCGATCGATACCACGATGAAGCCCGCCTGCGCGAAGGCATCGGCAATCGCGACCGCGTCGACGCGATTGCGCGTCAGGCCGTGCTGGAAGATCGCGACGGGCCAGCCGGTCGGAGGTCGCACGCCGCCCGTGGGTCCGGTTGCATTGGGGACAGTCACGAAGATCGGGATGTTGCGATCCGACGTCTTCAGCGGCACAGGGTTGAAGCGCGTGAGATTGCGGCTGCTCGGATCCAGGCCCGCGGGCGGTGGTCCCGCGGCTGTCCAGAATCGTGTCACCGCTGCCGTCGGATCCGCCGCGCTCGGCGCCGTGAGGT
>DATIEU010000109.1:0-2919 GCA_035455565.1 Steroidobacteraceae bacterium
AATCGCGCTAAATCATCGGCGCGAAGAAAGGAGTTGGGTCGGGTTTGCCTGCCAGCCTGCGTCCGATATCCACCCAAGTCGCGCACATTTAATAAATTGGGGAAAGTGCATCTCGTCATTGAATACGGATTATGGATTTCATTTACGATTTGAGCAAAAGCCTGACGAGCAGCCCAACGTGGCGGTTCAGCCGCCAGCGAGCGCAGCGAAGCTGGTCGGATGCAACCGCGGGTTAGGCCGCACTGAGCTGTACCTTGGACACTCTAGCGGTGATTACTGTCCGGCGAGTCGTGGGATTCGGCAGGAACGTAGGTCACCCGAATCACGTCCTCGCCAATCCGGTCATGAGTCATGAGGCGGAGCGGCGGCCGGGGTCCGGCGAAATAGGGTTTGCCGTGACCAAGCACGACGGGGTGCAGGTAGATTCGATACTCATCGATCAGGCCAAGTTCGGTGAGGCTTTGCGCCAGGGCCGGGCCAGCAACTTCGATCTCCCCGTCGCGCTCGGCCTTCAGCTCGCGGATCGCGCCCCCAAGATCGGCCTCAACAAGCCTGGCGTTGGGGCCGACCGACTTCAACGAGCGCGAGACGACCCATTTCGGCTGGTTCCGCCACGCCGCCGCGAAGGCGTGTTCCTCTGCATCCCATTCAGGATGATCGTCGTCCCAGTAGCGCATGACCTCATACATTAGGCGACCGTAGACACTGCCCACCTGCCCCTGAGCCTCCTCGATGAAGTGGCGGAAGAGCGTGGGGCTTGGCGCAAACGCCATATGGTCGACGTAGCCGTCCAGCGACTGGTTCATTCCGAACACGAGCTTAGCCATACCACTTCCTTTCCTCACGCGGCACATCCGCGCGGTTCTGCTTGCGTTATGACCTGCAGCGGTCGCTGGCGATATTCACAGCTCTCTTTCAGCAAGGCGTCGGAACTCGTCAGGGACGGAGCGCACAACCCGCATCGCTGACCCATAATCGACCGCTTGTCCTCCGAAACGCTTGCGGATCGCATCGACGGCCCGGTCTGCGCGCGATCGCGCCACGCCCTTTCTTGTGCCAGGACGGCGTCCTTCGTCGGCAAGCCCAAGCGGCAGCTCCAGTTGCACGATCGCATGCGCTTCGAGATGTGAGACGGCGATCGCCAGCAGCGAGATCGTTCCCTCGTCTCGGTGATCCGCAAGGACGCCGCGCACCAGGTCCTCGGCGATCTCAGCGAGCGCCCTTGTTGCAGAAATCGGTGCTGACAGCGTGAGCGAGCGCGTGACCGAGCGCAAATCGGCAAAGCGCACGCGGACCGTGACAGTCCGGCCGGCCAGTGATCTGGCGCGGAGCCGCGCGCCGATGCGGTCGGCGAGATGATGGAGCGTCGGTTTGAAGACGCGCTCGATCGCAGGCTGTCGTCCGAGCGCCGATTGTGCGCCGGCAGAGCGCGCGCGCCGGCGCGTCTGAATCTGCCGCGGATCGCGGTTCCACGCGAGTGCCGTCAACTTTCTTCCCGCCGCGTGCCCAAGCAATCGCTCCACCGACGCAGGAGAGCTCTCAGCCAATTGACCGATGGTGGTGATGCCGATCTTGGCGAGCCGCGCCTCGGTGGCGGGGCCCACGCCCCACATGAGCGCGACTGGCAGTTCGTGAAGGAACTCGAGTTCCGTATCTGGATCGACGACGACCAATCCATCCGGCTTCGCGACCTGCGATGCGATCTTCGCCAGGTGCTTGGTACGCGCTACGCCGATTGACATCGGCAAGCCGAGCTCGGCGCGCACGCGCGCCCGAACCGTCCGCGCGATCTCTGCCGGCGACCCGAAGAGATGCGTGCACCCTGCCACGTCGGCGAAGGCCTCGTCGATCGAGATGCGCTCGATGGCAGGCGTGAAATCGCTCAGGACTCCGATGGCGGCGTCGCCGAGCCGTTGGTATTCGTTGAAATGTCCGCCGACAAACACGAGGTCGGGACAGAGTTGTCGCGCGCGCCGTCCCGGCATGCCGCTTCGTACGCCGAAGGCCCGCGCTTCGTAGGAGGCCGCGAGCACGACGCCGCCGCCGACCGCAATCGGCTTGCCGCGCAGGAGCGGGTTAAGCAGCTGTTCGACCGACGCATAAAAGGCGTCGAGGTCCGCGTGAAGAATGGTGGCTGTGGAACTCATCTCGTTGACTCCTCACACCCACCACAGCGCAGACGCGAGTCGCGACTCGGCGAGTGCCGGTCCGACGCCCAGGCGCAGCGCCACTGGAGCGCCAGCGGCACTCAAGCGCTTCAGCTCCGTCGTCAACACTCGTAGGCGATCGAAGGAGGCAAGGGTGAAGGCCTCACGACGCGCGGCCACTGGGCGGCGGTAACCCGGTGGAATCGGTGGCGTCGCGTGTGCGTCCACTGCCTCGCGCACCACCACCTCGCCGTTCTCGATGACCATCAGCCGCGCACAACTGTCCCCCGGCTCGTTCCACACCACGCTCGAATCGAACAACCGCGTCAACCAGATTGCGCGGTGTCGAGCAAGCGCCGCGCGCAACGCGAGCCACTCCAGCGACACTTGCACGAACTCGGGGGTCCAGACCGTCGATCCACGACGCGTGTGGTTGGCATTGTCTTCGTCTTCCTCTATGTCGCGGTCGCGTCGACCTTCCCGCCATAGCCGCGTGCCAAGCCGCAGCAGCTTCGCGTGCGCAGAGAGGTCAACGCGCGACAGCTCAGGATGCGTTGCGCACAGCCGGTCGTAACCAGCGGTGAACGTGCCGTCATCTGGGCCTCGTGAACCGGGCGTCAGAGCGGCGCGCCCAGCCCGGGCGAGTGCCGCGAATCGATCGAGCGTTTCGGCCGAAGCAAATGGTCCGATCGGGTAGTGGGGTGACGGCTCTGGACTACGCGCACTGAGATCTCGCGGCGTGAACCACAAGGCGCGATCCTGAATCGTGAGC
>DATIEU010000110.1:0-6730 GCA_035455565.1 Steroidobacteraceae bacterium
CGGGGTCGCTCCGACCCGTCTCGTAGCCCATATCGAGCATGGCGAAGCCGTAGACGTCCAGCCGCTTCCCGCTCTCGTCCTGGGCTCGCGCCGGTGCTGCGACAACGGCTGCCAGCAACGCCAGGGCGCACAGTGAGCCGCTGCTTTGAATCGTCATTGCACCTTCTCCTTCGTGAGATGTCCGTCTTCGATGATGGCGATAGAAGTTGTCGAGTGCTTCAATGGACCGCAACCTAGCAATTGCAGATGCCCTGCTGGTATTGGCCGTAGGTGCAGTCCGGCTGGGGCCTGCTCAGCACAGACTCAGTATTCGCGGAACATGCGCTGAATCTCTTTGACGTCGCTGGTCTTGAGCAGCGCCTGCTGCAGCAGCACGCGTGACTTCGGCGGGTTGAGCTCGAGCGAGGCGACGAAACCATACTTGTCGTCGTTGACCTCGTTGTTGCGGTATGTGAGGCCGCTCGGCAGACGCGAGCTGCGCACGATCACGACTCCGCTCTTGGCTGCTGCGGCGCAGGTATCGAGCGCCTTCTGCGTCATGTTGCCGTCGCCCACGCCAGCGATGATCAGTCCCTTGGCGCCGTTTTTCACCGCTGCATCGATCAGGTCGGTGCTCATGTTGGCGTGCGCGTAGATGACGTCGACACGCGGCAACGTGGTGAGACCCTTGATCGTGAACTCGCTCTTGCTGCCGTGGCGGCCGGCCGGGACCTCGAACCACGTGATCTTGCCGGTATTGACCAGGCCCGCCGGACCGCGATTCTCGCTGACGAAGGTCTCGAGACTCGAGGTATTGGTCTTGGTGATCTCGCGTGCGGCGTGGATCATGTCGTTGAGCACGACGAGGACGCCACGCCCCTTGGCGTTGGGATCGGAGGCGACCGCCATCGCGTTGTAGAGATTCATGGGGCCGTCCGCACTGATCGCGGTCGCCGGTCGCATCGAGCCTACGAGTACGATGGGCTTGTCGCTCTTCACGACCAGGTTCAGAAAGTAGCTGGTCTCCTCTGCCGTGTCCGTGCCGTGCGTAATCACGACGCCGTCGGTGTCCTTGGCGGCCAGCACTTCGTTGAGGCGGTTGGCGAGCTTGAGCCACACCTCGTCGTTCATGTCCTGGCTGCCGATGTTGACGATCTGCTCGCCGGTGATGTCCGCGAGATCTTTCATCTGTGGCACGGCGTTGATCAGGTCCTGCACATTGAAAGAGCCCGACTTGTAGCCGTACTCGGACTGGCTGGCCTGCGCGCCGGCAATCGTGCCGCCGGTGGCCAGAATCTTGACGCGGGGCTTGGCCGCCGATGCGAGCGGCGCCGCGACCGCCAACACCGCGGTCAGCAGCGCGACACTCAGCCGTCGATTCAGGTGTTGGACGTTCATGACTTCCTCCGGGTCTTGGTTTTGGCTTTGACTTTGGCTTTGGTTTTGGTCCTGGTCCTGGTTTTGGTCTCGCTCTTGCTGGATGACTTGCCCTGCTGCTTCCACTCCTGGAACCGTTGCACCGCCCGTGCTGCGCCCGCGGCCACACTCTGGCCGATCGCTCCGTAGGAGTTGGTGGACAGGTTGGCGAGCGACACGCGCGCCGACCACGGCGGGCCGCCGAAGCCGTCGCCGTTCAACAGCACCGTGCCAAAGTTGCGCGCGAGGCCGAACACGATGTCGAGCGGCACGTGATTCGCGGTCGCCCACTCCATGAACTCATCGCCGTGCGTGCGTCGCCCCCAGGCCTCGAGATCGAGCACGGCGTAGTAGGCGGCTCGATGCTTGTCGCGTGGCAGCTCCACCTTGAGGCCGTCGGCCAATTTCTGCAGCCGCTGCTGCACGATGGCCTGGCAGCGCTTCTTGTAGCCGTCGTCCGGGTCGAGCAGCGCAAACAGCGAAAAGAGGGTCATCTGCACCTGCTGTGGCAACGACAGACCGGCAGTGTGGTTGAGAGCCACGTTGCGGCTGTCGGCCACCAGGCGGTCGATGAACTTCATCTTGAGCGGCTGCAGGGTGAGCGAGCCGTAGCGCTCGGCGAGCTCGCGCTGCTGCGGTTTCGGCAGCTTCGCCAGCTTCTGATCGATAATGTTCTTCTCGTGCATCGCAATTACGCCCAGGCGCCAGCCGGTGCACCCGAAGTGCTTCGAATACGAGTAGACCAGGATCGTGTTGTGCGGAATCTCCGCCGCCAGCGAGCGGAAATTATCGAGGAACGTCCCGTAGACATCGTCGGTGAGGACGATGAGATCCGGGCGCCTGGTCTTGACGAGTTTCGCAATCTTGTGCAGCGATTCGTCATCCACCGCGACCGATGCGGGATTGGACGGATTGCAGAGGAAAAAGGCCTTGATCCTGGGGTTCTCGAGCTTCTTGAGTTCCGCATCCGTGTACCGCCAGGTATGGACTCCGTCCTGCATGCCGGCCTGCTCGACGTTGACGACCTTGAAGCCCTCGAGGTGCGTCATCTCGATGTAAGGCGTGAAGATCGGTGTACCGAGCGCGATCGTGTCGCCGGCCTTGAGAAGCTTGTTGATGCGCAGAGAATTGAAGAGATAGCACATGGCAGCCGTGCCGCCTTCGACCGCGAACAGGTCGAAGCGCCCGGTGGGCGGACAGCCGGTGAACATCTCCTTGGCCAGGAAGGCATGAACCACGCGCTCACAATGCACCAGCATGCGACCGGGCACCGGGTAGTTGTCGCCGATGATCGAATCGGCCAGCTCGTGGATCCAGGCATCTGCTTCGAAGCCCAGCAGGTTGACACCGTAGTCGTGCGAAGCGGCAAGCAGGCGCGTGCCGGCACTCGCGGCGCCTTCACGCGCGATGAACTCGCGCAAGCGCCCCGCGATCCCCGGGCGTTGTGGCATGCCGCCGAGACCCGGCTCGTCCCAGTCGCGCTTGCATTCGCTGAGTGCAAACTCCGTGAGCCGCACAAACGCCTCCCGCGGGGTCGTCGCAATCCAGTTCGGATTACCACGGCCGGCGTTGAGAAACGGCGTCGTGGCGGCACCTTGCGCGTTGGCCGCCTGGGCGAGCTTGATCAGCTCATCCTTGAGCTCGAAGGGACTGAGCTTGGCCAGCTGATTCCCATGGGGATTGGTGGGCCGCAGCATTACGACTCCTTCAGGTCATGAGCAGGACGATCACTACGCCCCAGATCGTGAGGAGCGTGTTGCCGACCGCATAGGTGACTGTGTAACCGAGCGCGGGGACGCTGCTTTTTGCTTCGGCTTCGATGGCACCGAGCGCGGCAGTGGTCGTGCGCGCGCCCGCACACGCCCCGAGCACGATCGGTGCTTTGAACTTGAAGAGGTACTTGCCGGCCAGCACGCCGAGCACCAGTGGCACGGTGGTGACGATCAGACCGGCGACAAACAGCGAAAGTCCGTTGCTCATCAGGCCGGCGACGAACTTGGGACCGGCGCTGATGCCGACGACGGCGATGAAAATGTTGAGGCCGATGTTATTGAACACCCAGAGCGCCGGCCCGGGGATGCGACCGAACGTGCGATTGACCGAGCGCAGCCATCCGCACACCAGTCCTGCGATCAGCGCGCCGCCGCTGGTGCTCAAACTGAGTGGGACGCCACCGAGGTGGATGGTAATGGCCCCGGCGAGGGCGCCCAGCGTAATGCCGGCGCCCATCACCACCATGTCGGTTTGTTCCGTAGGGCGGTCGACATAGCCGATGAGGGGCGCGAGTCGCTCGACATCAGGCTTCGCGCCTACCAGCGTGAGCGTGTCGCCGCGATCCACCGGCAGGCCGAATGTGAGCGGCAGTTGCACGCCGCTGCGCAGGATCTTGCGCAGGAACACTCCGCGTCCTGCACCGGCGAGCTCCTGTTCGGCGAGCTCGCCCAGTGTCTTGCCGGCGAGTGCCTTGTTGGTGATGACGACGTCGAGCGCCTCGACTTCCACGTCGACCAGCTCGCGATCGTCGACCTCGGTGCCGAGACTCGCCTCGCGTTCGAGCATGAGGTTGCGGCGCCCGGCGAGTGCGATCACCGCGCCCTCCGGAATCCGCAGGTTCGGCTTCGCCTCCACGATCTTGCCGTTGCTGCGCAGGCGCTGGACGAACGTGCGCATCGGGAAGGTCCGCTCCAGCTCGTCGATCGTCTTGCCGAACCACTCGCGCTTGAGGCGGATAGCGCGCACCGTGAGTTCACGATACGCGGACAGGTGCTGCTCGGCCGATTGCAGACCGCCGCCGAGTTCTGCCTCGTACTTGCGGCACTCTTCCTCGAGATTTACGCCCAGCAGCTTCGGGCCGAGACTCGCGAGAATCCACGCGGAACCCGCGGTACCGAACAGGTACGTGATCGCGTAGGCAATGGGCATTGCGTCGAGGAACTCGCGCTTCTGCTCCGCGGCGAGCGGCAGCTGGTTGATGCTGTCGGTCGCGACGCCGAGCACGGCCGAGATGGTGGAAGCCCCGGAGAGCAAACCGGCGGTGGTGCCGACGGTGTATCCCATGAGCTTCCCGGTCACGACTGCGGTCGCGAGCACCGCGACACACAGAAAGACCGCGAAAACGACCTGGCGCACGCCGTCTCCCTTCAGACCGCGAAAGAACTGGGGACCTACGGCGTAGCCGACGGCAAACAGGAACATCAGAAAGAAGGTGGACTTCACGTGGGGCGAAATGTCGATGCCGAGCTGGCCGACCAGCACGCCCGCCAGTAGCGTGCTCGTCACGACGCCGAGACTGAACGAGCGGATCTTCAACCGGCCGACCCAGAACCCGAGTGCGAGCGTGAGGAAAATCGCGATCTCGCAGTGCGCGCGCAACGTGTCGAAGATCCACTCCAGCATCGCGCGGCCTCCCCGTGCTTGGACCACTGGCGGGTAGGCTAGGGCGGGGGCGCAGTCAGAACGACTGTGGATTGTTCGTGAGCGTACCCGTAGAAACCGCGAACCTGCGGGGTGGCGCCGCAGGCAATGGTCTTACAGGTCGACGATCCCGTGCCTGATGGCGAAGTGCACCAGATCGGCGCTCGTTCGCAGGCCGAGCGTTTCCATGAGCTGATACTTGTGAAACTCGACAGTGCGCGTCGAGATCCTGAGGTCGCCGGCGATCTGCTTGGCAGACTTGCCATTCGCGGCCAGGCGCAGGATTTCGCGTTGCCGTGGAGTCAGGTTGCTCACCGGATCGGCCGATTCCTCGTCCCTGCCGTTGGTGACCAGGCGGCGCGCAAGCGCCGGCGTGATGAAACACTGCCCGGCGAGCGCGGCGCGCACCGCCAGGACCAGTTCCTCGGGCGCGCAGTGCTTGAGCACGAATCCCGAAGCGCCGGCTTCGAGTGCACGGCGCGCGTAGGCGAGCTCCGTGTGCATGGTCAGGAAGATCAGCCGGATGGCAGTGTCCGTCGCCTTGAGAAGCTTCAGTGCCTCGATCCCATTCAAGCCTGGCATGCTGATGTCGGCGACAATGACATCGGGCTTCAAACGCCGGACTGCCTCGAGCAGCGCTGCGCCATCCTCGACCGCGCCGACGACGTTGAACTCCGCTGCGAGCAGGTTCTTCAACCCCTCGGCAACGATGCGATGGTCGTCGGCGAGCAGGACACTGGGTTTCATGCGGCGATCTCGCTCAGCGGAATCTGTGTCTCGATCGTCGTTCCGAACCCGGGGTGACTGTGGATGTTCACCTCGCCACCGACGAGGCGCACTCGCTCGCGCATGCTGGCGTGACCCAGACTCGCATGGTCCTTCTTGCGTTCCGGCTCGAAGCCGACGCCGTTGTCCCTCACCGTGAGACAGAGCTGGCCGTTGACGGTGCGCAGCGAAATTCCGACAGCGCTGGCCTGCGCATGCCGGCTGACGTTCTGCAGGGCCTCTTGAGCGATGCGAAAAGCGCAGAGCGACACTTCGGGCGGTAAACGGCGTGGCACGTTGGCGACATCGACCGTTACCTCGAGTGACGCCGTCCGCGCCAGCAGGTCGCCCTCGGTGCGCAGGGCCTCGGCCAGCCCGAGGTCCTCGAGAATGGCCGGATGCAACTGGTGAGCGATCGCATGCATGTCCCCGCTCAGCTGCGAGATCTGGTCGCGCATGCCCCGCATGATGCGAGGACCATCTCCGGGCACGAGCGTCCCCTCGAGCAGCGCCGCGTCCAGCGATAAACGTGCGAGCCGGTGGCTGAAATCGTCGTGCAGCTCGCGAGCGAGGCGGCGCTTTTCGTCTTCGGTCGCCGAGAGCAGGCGCTTGTTCAGGTCGTGAGCCTCGCGCTCTGCCAACTCGCGGCGTCCGGACTGGACGACGAGAGCGGTGATCAGCAAGGCCTCGAACAAGATGATCAGCAACCCTCCCAGGATGAGCTCGGAGTGTTGCTCCCACAGCGTCGGTGTGCGAAAGCGAACAACGCTGTCGTGGGGTAACGAGAACTCGTCAATTCCCCAGCGCCTGAGCTCGCGCCAATCAAACTGCGGGCTGGTTGGCGTGACCTCGTGCCGCGCGATCGCCGAGGGCTTGGCTCCCCCCAGGAGATGCAACGCGGTTTCCGCGCCTTCGCGACCGACTTCGCCGAGGGCTAGCAGCGACCCACCTACGATGCCATGTCCGAGTTGATTGTCGGAGTAGCCGAAGATCGGAGCCCGCGCAACTTCGTGCACTCTCGCGAGCGCCAGATCTTTTTCGTACGGCACGCCAGCGGCATCGACCTGTAGCGTCACATACAGGATCGTTGAATCACTGCGCAGTGCGGCCGCCTGGGCGCGGATCTGGTCGAGGGTCAGGTCGTTCGTCCAGGTGA
>DATIEU010000111.1:0-23273 GCA_035455565.1 Steroidobacteraceae bacterium
GCCCGCAGGCGCGGCGATGCGGCTTTACACGTCGGTCCCGTTCGGCAACCTGCTCAACCTGCACCTGCTCGACCAGCGTCAATATCGCAGTCCGCTCCCGTGCCCGCGGCCGGGACGAGGCGGTTCGAACCGCGTGCGTGGCGAGGATTGTCCCGCGCTCTTCGATGAGTCCCGAACCATGCTCGGCGAGCGGCAGGAGTCGTGGCTTGGCGCGCAATTGAAGGAGAGCCGCACGCGCTGGAATCTGCTGGGGCAGGGCGTCGTCATGGCTTACGTCACCGAAGAGCCGCGGCCAGCGCGTCTCTTCTGGACGGACAGCTGGAACGGCTACCACGCCGCGCGCGGGCGCCTGCTCAGGCAGCTGCACGACACGCGCGTCCCGAATGCGGTGGTGTTGAGCGGCGACATCCACGCGTTCGTGGCGGCTGATCTGCATCTCGAGCCGGCGGATCCAACGACGCCTTGCGTCGCGAGCGAGCTCGTCACGACCTCGATTACCTCGCAACCGCCGTCGGAAGCGCTGTTGCGGAAATATTCCGACTACAACCCGAACGTGCTGCTCGCGACCGGCGCCTCACGCGGATATGTGCGTCTCGACATATCGCCGAGCCTCCTGCAGGCGGATTTCGTGGCGCTCGCGACGGTGAGGCAACCAGAGAGCGCCGCGAACGTCCTGGCTTCGTTCGCCATCGAATCGGGCCGGCCCGGGCTCAAGAGAAAATGAGAGGACAGCATGAATCCCGATGGTCTCAGGCTGGAAACACCACGACTGATCCTGCGTCCGACGCGGCTGGAAGATTTCGATGGCTGGGCCGCCTACATGGCCGATACCGAGGCGACGCGCTTCATCGGCGGCGCGCAACCGAGGTCGATCGCCTGGCGCGCGATGATGACGATGGCGGGCGCTTGGTACTTCAACCACCCAGCGATGTTTTCGGTGATCGAGAAGGCTAGCGGTCGTTGGGTGGGACGCCTGGGGCCCTGGATGCCGGAAGGGTGGCCAGGTACCGAGGTCGGCTGGGGGATCATTCGCGAGTGCTGG
Source organism: Steroidobacteraceae bacterium (assembly GCA_035455565.1). GTDB lineage: Bacteria > Pseudomonadota > Gammaproteobacteria > Steroidobacterales > Steroidobacteraceae > DATBVX01. The sequence continues at coordinate 1,043 of DATIEU010000111.1, forward strand.
GGCCGCGGCTACGCGGTGGAAGGCGCCGCAGCGGCCATCGACTGGGCGTTCGACCACTTCGGCTGGACCGAGGTGATTCACTGCATCGGCACGGAGAACCGCAACTCCCAGGCCGTGGCGCGCAAGCTCGGCTCGCGGCTGCGTGGGCCCGCGCGGATGCCGGCGCCCTACGAGAACGAGCCGGTCGAGATCTGGGGGCAGACGCGCAGCGAATGGCGCGCGCGCCCGCGCTGATCAGAGCAGGCTCCGCAAAGAGAGGACCGCGAAGAAGCAGTAGAAAGCGGACATGCAGACGAGTGCGACGCGTCGCCACAGTGGCGGACGCAACGCGCGCGGCAGGAGCCTGGTGTTGATGTAGAGCAGGTGGAGCGAGGCGATCGTGAGAATGACGCCCGCGATGTTGGCGCTGATCTGCAGCAGCACGACCGGCGGCGCGAGCCGCAGCGCGATGACGCCCCACAGCACGACGAGGATCAGTACCGAGTAGTAGATCGCGCAGATGTCGCCGCCGCGCCAGGCGCGCGCTCTGCGACTCCCGGTCCAGAGCATGTCGCTCACCGAGCGCGCGATGCCGTCGAGACCGTCGAGCTGCGTCTGGAAAAGGATCCACGCACCCAGGATCGCGATCACGACGCCGAGGAGGGGCGCGACTTGAGTCGCTACCCCCTGCGCGAGCGCGGCGCTGATGCCGAGCCCGCGAATGTCGGTGCCCGGGGCCAGGAAAGTCACGTAGAGCAGCGCCGGTAACGCCATGCCGAGCAGTGCGCCGGTGCAGAACACGCCCCATTGATCGGCGCGCACGATTCGCCACCAACCGCGCCAGCGACTCATGGCCTCGGCGTCGGGCGTGAACGTGAACCCGTGATGTGCGAGTTTGACGCTGTGCCGGTTCGCCGCGGTCGGGATGTAGCCCGCGTGCTGGCTCATGCCGTAACCCTTGTCGCGCGCCCAGTTCGCGAGCGTGATGTTGGCGACGCCGCCGGCGCCGGAATACGCGACCAGCGCCCCGAGCAGAAAGAAGTCGACGCCCTCGGGCAGGAAATCGAAACGTGCGCGCGCAACGTCGAAGCCGGTGAACCCGAGCAGCGCCGCGAGCCAGGTTTGCGCCGGCACGAAGACAGCCGCGAGCAGCAGGAAGCCGCCGAGGATGGTCGCGACCAGTACCCAATTCAGAATTTCAAGCGTGCGCTCGATTCGCTTGCCGACGAGCAGCAGCGCGACGCAAGCGACGAACGTGCCGACGCCGAAGGCGTAGACCGCATTCGCATCGCTCGCCTCCGGCAAGCGTCCCAGGAACAGAAAGAACAGCGCACCCGCAGCGGTGGCGGCCCAGGCGGGCCAGCCGAACTGCATGAAGTAGAGCGCGGTATAGAACCAGGCCCAGAAGGTCGAGGACGGGCGCGTGCGCATGAAGCCGGTAAACACGGGCTCGCCAGTCGCGAGCGTGTAGCGCATGACCTCGGTGTTGAAAATGGTCTGGAGCAGGATGGCGGCCGCGGTCACCCACAGAAGCGTCAGGCCGTGCTTGACGAACACCGCCGGGCCCAACAGGAATTCGCCACTGCCGATGGAGAGCCCGAGAACGATCACGCCGGGGCCGACGACGGCGATCCAACCGAGGCCTTTCGGCATCGGCGGCACCGGCATTTCGGCGCGCACCCAAGCGTCGAGCCCGGAACGTGCCTCTTCGGTGGGGGGCGCTCGTTCGTTCGTCGCCACCGAGCTCATACGTTCGGCAGGTTAGCAGAGAACGCGAATCGGCATACAGTGTGCCGATGCCCACCAAGACAGCCGTGAGCGATGAGCTCGGCGCCATCGCGAGCGAGCTCATCCATGCGTACGACAGCGCCACGATGCTCGCGCCCCTCACCCGGCGCCATCGCGACTTCGATGTGACCGCCGCCTATGCCGTGCGCGGCGAGATCGACGCGCGCCGTCGCGCGCAGGGCTGGCGTCCCGCAGGCCGCAAGATCGGTTTCACCAATCGTACGCTGTGGCCGCGCTATGACATCTGGGATCCGCTGTGGGCCCACGTCTGGGCGCACACCGTGCGTTTCACCGGGCCGCGTGCCACCCTCAAGCTCGAGGCGATGGTGCAGCCGCGGATCGAGCCCGAAGTCGTATTCAGGCTCAAGGCACCCGTGCCACCGTCCGCCGACGCCCTGCAGGTGCTTCGCTGCGTCGAATGGATCGCGCCCGGTTTCGAGATCGTGCAGAGTCACTTTCCCGACTGGAAATTCGCCGCACCCGATTGCACGGCGGCGTTCGGTCTGCACGCGGCGCTGCTGGTCGGCACGCCCGTCGCGGTGACCGATACCAATCGCAAGACCTTGGCGGAAGCGTTGCCACGCTTCAGGCTCACCCTGTCGCACGCGGACAAGCTCGTCGATGGGGGTACGGGGAGCGATGTGCTCGACAGTCCCGCGCTCGCGCTGGTGCACCTGGCGCGCGTGCTCGCCACGCAACCCCAGTTCGCGCCGCTCACCGCCGGCGAAGTCATTACGACCGGCAGTCTCACCGATGCGTGGCCAGTGCGCGCCGGCGAAACCTGGACGTCCGACTACGGGGAGCTCGGTATCGGAGGCCTGACCGCGACCTTCAGCTGAGGGCTAAGATTGCGGGAGTGCGCCATCCGCCGACACTTGCCGATTCCACGCCCTTTGCGCGGCTGCCGCGCCCGCTGCGCGCGGCACTCATCGAGTTGCTGGGCGAGGAAGCGCAGTCAGTCGAGCTGATCGAACGCTCGTGGCGCGTGCGCTGGCACCCGCGGGCGCTCGCCACCACGCGGCGCAATCGCATCTACCTGCGCGGCAGCATCGAGGAATTCGCGCGCAATGCCGAGGTCGTGCTGCACGAGTATTTCCACGTGCTCGAGCAGTGGCGCCCGCGCCGTCTCACGCGGACGCGTTACATCTGGGAATGGCTGCGACGCGGTTATTGGCACAATCGGTTCGAAGTCGAGGCGCGCGAGTACGTCGCCCAGAACCTGCGTCACTTCAGGCGGCTGATCGCGCGAGCCGCACCCTCACCCGCTAACCCAGGATCGCTTCGCGCTGATACAGCCGGCCCGCGAGCCACGTGAGCAGGAGACCGGCGGCGAGAGTCGTCGCGATCGACACCAGCACGTGCACGGGTTGCAGGGGTTCGTCGCGCAACAGATTCGTGATCAGCAGGTGCTGGCTCAGGCTCGGGATCGCCATCAGCCAGGTGCCCGGCCGCAGCGAATACAGACCCGCGAACAGGATCGGCAACGTCGGCACGAGCAGCACCACGGTGAGGTAGCTCTGCGCTTCGCGGTAGGTGCGCGTGAACGAAGCGACGACGGTCATGAGCGCCGCGCCCAGCAGCACGAACGGTGCCGCGACCAGGAAGACCTTGCCGGCTACGGTCAGATCGAAGTTGGCGGTCATGCCGAGCGCTTCGAGCGGCACCAGCGCCAGCGCCACCGTGAACGCGACCAACGCAATCGCGAGCGAGCCCAGCATGTAGCAGCACGCTGCGAGAACCTTGCCGTAAATGAGCGTCTGCCGGCGCACGGGCACCGTCAGCAGCGGCTCGAGCGAGCCGCGTTCGCGCTCTCCCGCCGTGGCGTCGATCGCGAGATAGAGCCCGCCCATCAGCATCGCGAACAGGATGAAGTAGGTCATCATGCCGAGCACCAGGAGCGCTCGCCCGGCCGGTGTCGAGACGTCGATGTCGTCGACGACGATCGGTTGAATCACATCCGGGCTCACGCCGCGAGCGAGCAGGCGCGAGCCCGCGAGCTGCGAGCCGTAGGCGCCGAGGAGCGCGCGCAGGTGCGATGCGTATTTCCCGGTCTGGCTGTCCGAGGCATCGGAGATCAGCTTGAGCGGCGCCGGGAGTCCTTCCTGGAGGCGCGCCGGGTATTCCTCGGGAATGAGCAGCACGATCTGGTGCGTGCCGTTGCGAATCGCGGCGCGGGCTTGAGCGAGCTCCAGAGTCGCCGGCACCACGACGACGTCGTGCTCCTCGAGAAAGCGCACCAGATTGGGCGCACGTTCGCTGGCCGTCACCGCAAGGCGCACCTTCTGATCGGCCTGGGTCACGGTCTTCTCGAGCATCAGGTTGATCATGAGCGCGAGCAGGAACGGGCCGAACAACGGGCCGAAGAGCAGCGCCGAGAAGAGCGTGCGACGATCGCGGAAGTTCTCTGTGACTTCCTTGCGCCACACCGTGAGCACCGGGGACGTCATTCGAGGCCCTCGGCACTGCCGATGGCGGCCACGAAGGCATCTTCGAGACTCTCCGTCGAACTGCGTTGGCGGATCGCCTCGGGTGTGCCATGCGCGACCACGACGCCGTGCGCGATGATCACCACCTCGTCGCACAGTGTGGCGACCTCCTGCATCACGTGGCTGGAGAAGAGCACGCAGTGCCCGGCGTCGCGCAGCCGGCGGATGAGGCTGCGCAGGCCGCGCGTCGCCATGACGTCGAGACCGTTGGTGGGCTCATCGAGCACCACGTTGCGTGGCGAATGCACCAGGGCGCGAGCGATCGCCACCTTGATGCGCTGCCCCTGGGAAAACCCCTTGGTGCGCCGCTCGACGAACTCGCCCATGTCGAGGAGCTCGATGAGCTCGTTGGTGCGCTTATCGAGCTCAGCGGCACCGAGCCCGTGCAGGTGACCGAAATACTCGATGTTCTCGCGGCCGGTGAGATGCGGATAAATGCCGGCGGCGTGCGGCAGCACGCCCAGGCGGCGGCGCACCTCGAGCGGCTCGGCGAGGATATCGTGATCGTCCACGCGACCGCGGCCGGCGTCGGGTTTGAGGAGCGTGGCCAGCGTGCGCAACGTGGTCGACTTGCCCGCGCCGTTCGGACCGAGCAGCCCCGTGATGCGTCCATCCTGCGCGGTGAACGACACGCCGCGCAGCGCCCGGATGCTGCCGAATGACTTGTGCAGATCGTCGATGACGATCACGGCGGTGGTCCCGCGAAGGACACGAAGAAGGGCGCCGGCAGGATGCTGCGCGTGCAGGTCACGTCGAGTCCCTGCGTCGCGCCCCGTTCGACAAAATCCGCGAGCAGGCGCGGCACGCAACCGGTACCGAGTTGCCCGTGACCCTGTCCTTCGAGCACCACGTGCACGCTCTGCGTCAGGCCAGCGCGCGCGCGCTCGCCGTAGCTCGGCGGCGTCACCGGATCCGCCGTGCCCGAGAGGAGCATGACCGGCACGGGCGACTGTAGCGGCTGGTGAAAATCCGGGTCGATCACGCCGTGCGGCCAGGCCTTGCACACCTCGATCAGGCCATCGAGCTGCACGGTGCCGAGATAGGTCTTGGCGAGCGCCGCACGATCGATGGCCGCCGACTCGAGGAGCGGTGCGTCCTCCGTGCACACGACGGCGTTGTGCATCCCATAGCTCACCGCATCGGCATAGTGAGTCGTGAGGATCTCGGCCTGCGCGGCGAGCGGCGCGAGGTTGTGACGTACGGCGCCCTCATGCAGCAGCAACGGCAGTAACGCCGCACGGTCGGGCGAATAACTGAGAAAGCGAGTCGCGGCCTGCAGGTGAACCGCGCGGATGGTCTCGCTGTGCACCACGCCGGTGATGGGATCGGCCATGGTGACTGTCGCCGGCGTGCGCTCGAGCGTCGCGCGCAACTCGGCAAACGAGGCCGACGGATCGCGGAAGGCGTCACGACAGGTCGTCTCCGCACGGCAGCGCGCAAAAATGAGATCGAGGGCGCGTTGCGCCTGGAGTGCGCCGTCGGCGACCAACGCCACGTCGGGCGGCACTACGCCATCCAGGATGACCGCACGGGTGCGCTCGGGAAAGCGGCGCAGGTAGTGCTGCGCGACCCGCGTGCCGTAGGAGACCCCGTAGAGATTGATGCGCTCGTAGCCGAGCGCGGCGCGAACTGCGTCCAGGTCGCGCACCGCGACGCTGGTCGTGTAGAGACGTGGATCCGTCTTGAGCGAGGCGAGGCAGGATTCGGCGTGCGCGCGAATCTGCTGCGGCGTCATGTCGGCGAGCTCCTCGTCCTCGGGAAACTCGCAATCGAGTGCATTCGACCCGCCGGTGCCGCGCTGATCGACCAGCACGATGTCGCGTTCCCGCGAGATGCGCGTGAACGCTCCGGCGGTAGCGACGTAGAACTCGCTTGCCGCCTGGCCCGGTCCGCCCGCCAGCACGAACAAGGGATCGGCCGCGCCGCGCAAGTTGAGGGCCGGTACCACGGCGACCTTGAGCTGGATGCGCCGCTCAGTGGACTTTGCAGGATCCTCCGCCACCTCGAGCGCGCCGCACCGCGCGGCGATCGACGCGACCTGTTGCGGATGCTCGAGGCGGCAATCGGTGAGGTTCAATGGCGCGGCAGGCGAGGCCGCGTACGCGCACGAGGCAGCCAGCCAGGCGGCGGCGGCGCCCAATCGTCGCCGCAGCGGCCGGACCACGCGCGGCGAGTGTGTCCATCCCATCGTGCAACCTTACACGAGTCGCCATTTCTGGTAAGGCGCCCGGCGGGTGCTTACACTAGGCGGCCCCGAAAAGTCCAAGTCCCTGACCTGATTGAATTTAGCCATGCGTTACCCACGTACATTCGATGTCATCGTGGTCGGCGGCGGTCACGCCGGCACCGAGGCCGCGCTGGCCGCGGCGCGCGTGGGTGCGACCACGCTCCTGCTCACGCATAGCATCGAGACGCTCGGGGCGATGAGCTGCAACCCGGCGATCGGCGGCATTGGCAAGGGACACCTGGTGCGTGAGATCGATGCGCTCGGCGGCGCCATGGCGCGTGCCACCGATCGCGCCGGCATCCAGTTCCGCACGCTCAACGCCAGCAAAGGTCCGGCAGTGCGCGCGACCCGCGCGCAGGCTGACCGGCAGCTCTACAAGCAGGCCATCCGCGCGCTGCTCGAGACGCAGCCCAGCCTCACGCTCTTCCAGCAGGAGGGGGCGGATCTCAACGTCGCGGGCGAGCGCGTGACCGGCGTGGTGACGCAGGCGGGGATCGTGTTCGAAGCGCGCGCCGTCGTGCTCACGGTGGGCACATTCCTGGCCGGCCGGATTCATGTCGGACTCGAGAACTTCAGTGGCGGCCGCGCCGGCGACCCGGCAGCGAACCGTCTCGCCGCCCGTCTGCGTGAGCTGCCCTTGCGCGTGGGACGGCTCAAGACCGGCACGCCGCCGCGGATCGACGGGCGCACCATCGATTACAGCGCGATGGCGGAGCAGCACAGCGACGAGCCCCGCCCGGTGTTTTCCTATCTCGGCTCGCGCAGCCAGCACCCGCGGCAGATCCCGTGTCACATAACCGCGACCAACGAGCGCACGCACGACATCATCCGCCGCGCCAGCGACCGCTCGCCGATGTTCACCGGCCGCATCGAGGGCATCGGCCCGCGCTACTGTCCTTCGGTCGAGGACAAGGTGTCCCGTTTCGCGAGCCGCACTTCGCACCAGGTCTTCGTCGAACCCGAGGGGCTCACGACGCACGAGATCTATCCGAACGGCATCTCGACCAGTCTGCCCTTCGACGTACAGTACGAATTCGTGCGCACCATCCGCGGTTTCGAGAATGCGCACATCACGCGCCCGGGCTATGCCATCGAGTACGACTTCTTCGATCCGCGCGATCTCAAGCCGAGCCTCGAGACAAAGTTCATCGCCGGCCTCTACTTCGCGGGCCAGATCAATGGCACCACGGGATACGAGGAGGCGGCGGCGCAGGGCATCGTCGCGGGCATCAATGCGGCGCGCGCGGTCAGCGAGCGCGAGGCGTGGAGCCCGCGACGGAGCGATGCCTACATCGGCGTGCTGATCGATGATCTCGTCACACGCGGTACCGCAGAGCCTTACCGGATGTTCACGAGCCGCGCCGAGTATCGGCTGCTGCTCCGCGAGGACAACGCCGACCTGCGCCTGACACCTGTGGCGCGGGAGCTGGGCCTGGTCGATGACGAACGCTGGCGCTTCTTCGAGTGCAAGCGCGCCGGTACTGCGCGCGAAACCGAGCGTCTCGCCGCCATCCGGTTGCGGCCGCATGACGTGGAGGCGGCAAGCGCCGGGCGCGTATTCGGCGCAGCGCTCACACGCGAACAGTCGGCGCTCGAGCTGCTGCGACGGCCAGAAGTGGCGTACGAGGATCTCATAAGCCTCCCCGCAGTCGGGGCGATGCCGGAGGCGGACGCTGCGGACGAGCGTCTAGCCGAACAGGTACGGCTCCAGGTCGACGTGCAGGCGAAATACGCGGGCTACATCGAGCGACAGGCGCAAGAGATCGAACGCCAGCGGCGCAACGAGGAGACCGCACTACCGGAGAATCTCGACTACACCGAGGTCCGGGGGCTGTCGACCGAGGCGCGACAGCGGCTGAGCGAGGTACGCCCTGCGACGCTGGGGCAGGCGGCGCGCGTCCCAGGAATCACGCCGGCCGCGGTGTCGTTGCTGCTCATTCATCTCAAGAAGCGCAGCCGCGCCGCGTGAAGCAACTCGCGCTCCTTGCGCTCGCGTTCATCCTCACCGCCTGTGGCGGCCGCGATCCCGCTTCGGCGCCGGGAAAGACCGATGCGCCGACGGTGCTCAATCGCGGCAACGGGCCGGAGCCCGAATCGCTCGATCCACAACGCGCACGCACCGATTCCGAGCTCTACATCCTGCGCGATCTTTACGAAGGGTTGACGGCGCTCGATGCCGAGGCGCGGCCCACTGCGGGCGCAGCCGCCGCGTGGACGGTGAGCGACGACGGGCGTGTCTATACCTTCACGCTGCGAGAGGGGCTCCGCTGGTCCACGGGCGAGCCCGTCGTGGGCGAAGACTTCGCGTTCGCGCTGCGCCGCCTGGTGGATCCGAAGACCGCATCGCCTTACGCAGCGGTCGTCGATGTGATCGAAAGCGCGGCTGACATCACGGCCGGTCGCGCGGCTCCCGACTCATTGGGCGTCGCTGCGCCGGATGCGCGCACCGTGGTGATCCGCCTGCGATCGCCTGCGCCTTATCTGCCCGGCGTGCTGTCGCATCCCAGCACCTTCCCGGTGCATCGCGCCTCGTTGGCCGAACACGGGCGCGAGTTCAGCCGGCCGGGCAAGTCAGTCTCCAACGGCGCGTTCGTGCTCGAGGACTGGGTCGTCGGCTCGCACATCACGGCGCATCGCAACAGGCACTACTGGGACAACGCTCACAACCACATCGATCGCATCAATTACCTGCAGATCGCCGATCAGTCGGCCGAGCTCAATCGGTATCGCGGCGGCGAGCTCGACGTCACTTACACGGTGCCGGCGGCGCAGTTCAAGTGGGTGCGTGACAACCTCGGCTCCGAGCTCCAGGTGTCGCCGCAGCTGAGCACGTACTACTACGGCTTCAACCTGTACCGGGCGCCGTTCAAGGACGATCGCGATCTGCGGCTCGCACTCTCGATGGTGATCGATCGCGAGCTCATCACCGAGTCGGTCACGGGCCGCGGTGAGCTGGCGGCCTATGGCTGGGTGCCGGTGGGTGTCGCGGACTACACCTCGCAGAAGCCCTCGTGGGCGAGCCTGCCGTTCGAGGAACGCGTGGCGGAAGCGAAGCGCCTGTACGCCAGAGCAGGTTTTTCGGCGGCGAAACCGCTCAGGACCGAGATCCGCTACAACATGGACGAGAGCCACACGCGGCTCGCGGTGGCGATTGCCGCGATGTGGAAGGAACACCTGGGCGTCGAGGCGACGCTGGTCGGCGAGGAATTCAAAGTGCTGCTGCAGAACATCGACCGGCACGATGTCACGCAGATCTTCCGCTCGAGCTGGGTGGGCGACTACAACGACGCGTACACCTTCGCGCAGTACCTCAAGAGCGATTTCGGGCTCAACCTGCCGGGCTATCGCAACCCGCGCTACGACGAGCTGCTGGCCGCCGCCGCGGTGGAAACCGATCGCACGCGCCGCCGGGAATTACTCGAGGCCGCCGAGCGTCTGATGCTCGAGGATCAACCGCTGCTGCCCCTCTACTTCTACGTCAACAAGCACCTCGTGAAGCCCTACGTGAAAGGCTGGCGCAACAACGTCATGAACGTGCAGTACAGCAAGAACCTGACGCTCGAGCGCTGAGCCGCAGGAGAACGCCATGAACGATTTCTTCAGCTTCCCGGTGACGAGTATCGACGGCTCGAAGGACCTGCTTGGAGCGCTGCGCGGCAAGGTGGTCCTCGCGGTCAACGTCGCGAGCCGCTGCGGCCTCACGCCGCAGTACAAGGGGCTCGAACGGCTCCACCAGGAGCTCGCCGACGAGGAGTTCGCGGTGATCGGGTTTCCCTGCAATCAGTTCGGCGCGCAGGAGCCTGGCACCGAGGACGAGATCCGCACGTTCTGCCACACGAATTACGCCGTCTCGTTTCCGATGAGCAGCAAGATCGAGGTCAATGGCGCGAGCCGCCACGCGCTCTACGCCTGGCTCACGTCCACCGCCAACGGCTTCCCCGGCGATATCGAATGGAACTTCGAGAAATTCCTGATCAGCCGCGACGGCCGCGTCCTCAAGCGCTACCCGCCGCCGACGAAGCCCGAAGACCGGGGCCTGATGCAGGACATCGCGGATGCGCTCGAGGACGAGTTCGACGACGAGGACTGATCACTCGCAGTACTGGGCGCGCCGCGCGGCCACGTTATGGTTGTGCCAGCGCGCGGCGCCGAGCTTTTCAGCCTCATCGAGACTGTGTGGCGAGAGGCCGCGCCCGATGTCGCGTAAGGAACGCAGGTTCTCGAGCGCGAATACCGGGTAGCTGGCCGCGCCGTAGCAGCCCGTTTCATTGAGTCGCTGCAGGAAGGACCGCAGGCCGTACAGCTCTTCTTCGGAGGGCGCCAGCGGATCGCCGCGGGAGATCGTGGCGAGCGCATCGAACGCGGACCTTTCCCCAAGCAGCGTCGCTTCGCGCAGCAGCGTCGCCGCGGCTCCGGTATCGGGTGGTTGGGCGTTGCAGCCGTTCAGGACGCACTCCCCCAGTTGCGCCTTGATGGATGGCGAATGCTTGGCCGCGGTCTGCAGCCAGAAATTCATCTGGCCGCGGTTGCGACGGTCTCCCTGCAGACTTTCCTCGAGCAGCGTCTGCGCGAGCGCGGCCTGCGCCGCCGGGTAGCCCAGCATGGCCGCCGACAGCCAATGACGCTTGCGCTGTTCGGCGTCGTCGAAAAAGCGGCCGAGCGCCCAGAGGCTGGCTTCGTGGCCGGCATCCGCCGCGGCGCGTACGCGTTGTACGATCGCCGGGTCGTTCAAGCGCGCCTCGCGACAGCTCTGCTCAAGTTTGGCGCGGGTTTCGAGATCGGCCCGATAACTGGCCTCCATGCGCTCGCGAAGGTCGTTAGGAACTGGCGCCGCACGCGCTAATTGGGGGTCAAGCGCGATTGGTTCTGGCTCGCGCGCGTTCCGCCGGACCTCCTCGGGTGACTGGCACAACATTTGCACCTGCAGCAGGACGACTGTAGCGTCGCGATCGCCGGCTGCGGAACGGCTCTCGAGCAACGCCGCGGCCTCTGGGATCCGCGCCGTGGCGACCAGGTCGACGATGTCGGCCGAGTAGGGTGTGTCGCGCAACCAGCGCCGTGCGGCATTGCGCTGCAGCCGGGCGAGGAACTGCGGGTCGGGCGGCGCCGCTTTAGCGGCCCGGGGATTTTCGGTGGGCGACGGAGCGCCGGGTGCCGCAGTCTGGGTTTCGGGCCGGGCGGGCTCGGCACCCGAAAGGCCTTCGTCCGTGTCCTCGCCGGGATTCATCCAACGCAGCAGCAGGAAGACCGCCACGACGATGGCGGCACCCGCCAGCACCTGTGCGGGCCAGCGCCGCGTGGGCGCAGGCCTTTCAGCCGCTGAGGGAATGGTGCGTTTCGGGCCGGCGCGCGCCATGCAGGGGGCAGTGTAGCCGGACTTCCCCATCGATGGCCGGGAGGTAGAATGCTTCGCAGGTCACCTGCGAGCGCACTGACCGGCCATGCTGACCGCCAAACACCTGCTCGAGGGCAAGGGCGCCGAGGTCTACTCGGTAGGCCCCGAGGACGCCGTGCTGGATGCCATCCGGCTCATGGCGGAGCGGCATGTCGGCGCGCTGCTCGTGATGCGCGGCGCCGAGCTCGTTGGCATCGTTTCCGAGCGCGACTATGCCCGCAAGGTGATCCTGCTCGGGCGCTCCTCGGCGGACACGCGCGTAAACCAGATCATGAGCTATCCGGTCACCACGGTGACGCCGGCGCACACGGTGAACGAGTGCATGAAAATCGTCACCGAGCAGCGCGTGCGGCATTTGCCCGTGCTCGAGCACGGGCGCGTGGTGGGTGTGGTCTCGATCGGCGACCTAGTCAAGGCGGTCATCGAAGACCAGCAGCAACAGATCGAGCAGCTCGAACGCTACATCACGAGCTGACAAAAGCCGTAAATAAAGCGTCGAATCAATCCGCGGGCCGAGTCCTCGATCGTCAACTAACCGTGAACGGCTCTGCCGCGCCGCTTTGCGCGCGCCAGCCTGTGACGCACTTCTCGGTTTGCGCAGTCGGCCAGCCGGCTCGCATCACATAACGCACGACCTCGGCCCAGTAATGTGGCCGCTGATTTTGCGGCCAGAATCAGGACGTTGATGCCTGCCACACGCCATTTCCGAGGCCCTCGGGCGGCCACGCTGCTGCGCCTCTGCACTGCCATTGGGCGTGCGGGTCGGCTGGTCCTGCGTGCACACCCAGCCGCGCAGCGCGGTTTCACGCTGCTCGAACTCATGTTCGCGATCGTCGTGCTCGGCGTACTCTCCACGGCGGGCGTGGCCGGATATCAGCGCTATGTGGCGCGAGCGCAGACCGCACGCGCCGTCGCGGACATCAGCGAGATCCAGCTGGCGGTGGACAAGTTCGAGCTCAACAACGGCGGCGCACTGCCCGCGTCGTTGGCGGATGTCGGCTACGGCGGCCAGCTCGACCCGTGGGGCAACGCTTACCAGTACCTCAACTTCGCGAACATCATGGGGGTGGGCGAAGTGCGCAAGGATCGCAACCTCGTGCCGATCAACACCGACTTCGACCTCTACAGCGTGGGGCCGGACGGCAATAGCCAGCCGCCACTGACCGCCACCCCGAGTCGTGACGACATCGTACGCGCCAACGACGGGCGCTTCATCGGCAAGGCCGAGGACTACTGACGCGGATGAAGATCGAGTCGCTCTCCCTGCGCACGCGGCTGGGCCGGCGCGTCTTTTTCCTGTTCGTCATCTGTGCCTTGTTGCCGATCGCGATCACGTGCGTGCTGTCGGTGGTGCACCTGTCGAACGTGTCGCGTGAGCGGCAGGCGCAACGGCTCAAAGAATTCAGCGAGACCTACGGGCTCGGGGTGCTGCAGCGGCTCGAGGCGGCGGATGTCGCCATCGGCCTGATTGGCCGCGGCGGCAAGGCGGCGCTCGATGAGCTGCGACGCGATCCCGGCGTTGCGCCGTTCATCCTGGCCGTCACCACCGTATACCCCGACGGGAACAGGATCACTTCGCGCGGCACCATGAGTGTCCTTCCGCCGCCGCACGCTGCCGCACAGACACAGCTCGAGAAGGGCCAGAGTTGGCTCGCACTCGAGCCGGGCGCGCCGAAAGGCGTGCCAGCCATCTTCATCGTTTCCAAGGCCGAACGGGCGGGCGCCCGGGCGCTGCAATACTTCGTGCTCGATCCGCACTTCGTGTTCGGCGATTCGACCCATCTGCCCTACCAGATGGGCTTGCGAGTGCATGCGCTCGACGGGCGCACCCTGTACTGGGTGGAACCCTTGGCCCGGGAAGGCAAACGAGCGCACCTTGACGAAGCCACGCTCGCCACCGAGGCGTGGGAGCTGTTCCTCTCGGCGCGTTTTGCTTCTGAATCCTGGGTCATCGAGTCCAGCCAGCCGGTGCTCACGTTCACCGACGGCGACGTCGGGCTGCGAGAAATCATTCCCTGGGTCCTCGCAGCAGCGATCATCCTCGTACTGCTGGTCAGTTCGACGCAGATCCGGCGCAGTCTCGTGCCGCTCGACGAGCTGTTGAAGGGCACGCGCCGCATCGCCGCGCGCGACTTCGATACCCGCGTGCGAATCCGCAGCGCCGATGAGTTCGAAGAGCTCGCTCAATCGTTCAACGACATGTCGGACAGCCTGCACTCGCAGTTCAACGCGCTCGAGGCGTTGAGCGAGATCGATCGGCTGATTCTCTCTTCGCCCAGCATCGAGAGCATCCTCGAGACCTTGCTCGGTCACGTGCATCGCGTCGCGGGTTGCGCCAGCGTCAGCGTCACGCTGATCGATCCCGACGAGGGTGCTCACGGGCGTGTCTACAGCCATGACGGGTCCAAGGCCGTGCGGCGCGACGTGCACCGTATTCTGCTGGGACGCGACATCGAGTCGCTGGCGCTCGCCACCGAGGGCATCGTCATCGATCTGCAGGCAACGCAGCCGACGCCCACATACGCCGCTGACGTCGCAGCGCGGGGCGCGCGCTGGGCGCTCACGCAACCGGTGCGAGGCCCGTCCGGTCTCACCGCGATCCTGACACTGGGTTACGCCGAGTCGCCGGGACCGTCCGGCGTCGAGCGCGGCTTCGCCAGCGATTTCGCCGACCGGCTGGCCGTCGCACTCAACAACCTCGAGCGCGAGGAGCGGCTCTACCGGCAAGCACACTACGACGAGCTCACCGAGCTTCCCAACCGCCAGCTCTTCAAGGATCGCCTGGCGCGCGAGATCGCCCGTTCGGGACGCGTCGGCGAGAAGCTCGCGCTCCTCTACATCGACCTCGACAACTTCAAGCGCATCAACGACACGCTCGGCCACGATTCGGGCGACGAGCTGTTGCGCGCGGTGGCGCGCCGCCTGGCCGGCTGCGTCAAGCAGTCCGACACGGTCGCGCGACTGGGCGGCGATGAGTTCCTCGTCATCGTGGGCGCGCTGCAAGGACCGCAGGAGGCGTCCAAGGTCGCGGAACGCATCCTCGCCGAGCTCGCCGCGCCCCTCGAGATCGGGGCACGCGAGTACCAGGCCCGGGCGAGCATCGGCATCGCGCTCTTCCCGAGCGACGGCATTACGCTCGAGGAACTCCTGAAGAACGCCGACACCGCGATGTATCGCGCCAAGGAAGACGGCCGTGGGCGCGCGACCTTCTTCGAGCCGCACATGAACGCACGCGCCTTGGAACGCTGGAGCCTGGAAACGGGCCTGCATCGTGCGCTGCAGATGCGCCAGTTCGTGCTGCACTATCAGCCACAGTTTCACCTGCAGAGCGGCGGCCTGAGCGGCGTCGAAGCGCTCATTCGCTGGGGCGAGCGCTCGCCGTCCGACTTCATCCCGGTGGCCGAGGATTGCGGCCTGATCGTCGACATCGGGGCCTGGGTGCTCGAGGAAGCGTGCGAGCAGTACCGCCGCTGGCGCGAGGCCGGGATCGAGGTGCCGCAGATCGGGGTCAACGTGAGCTCCGAGCAGCTGCGGCGCCCGGAGTTCGTCGCGAGCGTGCGCGATGCGCTGTTGAACAACGACATCCCACCGTGGGCACTCGAGCTCGAGCTGACGGAGTCCGTGCTGTTGAGTAACGACGAACGCACCGCCACCACGCTCGCTGCGCTGGTTGAACTGGGGGTGTCGCTCGCCCTCGACGACTTCGGGACCGGCTATTCCTCGCTCAGCTACCTGCGCCGCTACCCGGTGCAGGTGATCAAGATCGACCGCTCGTTCGTGAGCGACATCCCGCGCAATCCCGATGCATCGGCGATCGCCTCGACCGTGATCGCGATGGCGCGCACCTTACGCAAGCGTACCGTCGCCGAGGGCATCGAAACGGCTGCGCAGCTCGAATACCTGAGGGAGCGCGGCTGCGACACGGGCCAGGGTTATCTCTTCTCCAAGGCGGTGCCGGCGGATGAGCTGGCGCGCGTCCTCACCGAGCAACGCAGCAGCATCGAGCAGACGATCCGCGCCCCGCTGTCGGTACGCCACAGCGCCTGACGGCGCTCGGCCTCTCAGCTCACGCCGTTGTGCAGATAGGCCTGGATCTGGCGCCGGTAGCTGCGGCCGGAGGTGAAACGCTGGCCGTTCTTCAGCGTGATCACGTACTCGCCGTGGAACCAGCGCTCCATGTCGCGGATCTTGAGCGTGTTGACGATGACCGACCGGTGGATGCGCAGGAAGCAGCCGCGGTCGAGCATCGCCTCGGCCTGGTGCAGGGTGCTGCGCAGGCGATAGGCCTCGCGGCCGACCCGGATCGCGATGTAGTTGCGATTGGCTTCGACGCTGTCGATGTCCTGCGGATCGATGAAGGTGAGGCGCTCGTCGCGCTCCGCGACGATGCGCCGCAGCGGCCCGGGACTCGCGGGCGGTGTCGCATTGGCGAGCGCGCCGCGAACCACATCCGCCAGCTCGCTGCGCAGGCGGGCGCTATCGGTGGGATGCAGGCGATTGCGAACGCGCATCAGCGCCTGCTGGAAGCGCGGACGATCGAAAGGCTTCAGCAGGTAGTCGACCGCATCCACTTCGAAAGCGCTCAGCGCATAGTCCTCGTACGCGGTGACGAACACCACCAGGGGCGGCGGCCCTTCCGAGAGCCGGCGCAGGACCTCGAAGCCGTTGGCACCGCGCATCTGTACATCGAGCAGGACCAGGTCGGGGCGCAGGTCCGTAATCATCTGCACGGCCTGGCCGCCGTGGTTGCACTCACCGATCACTTCCATATCGGCTTCCTGCGCCAGTAGGTCCCGCAATCGTTGGCGGGCGAAATACTCGTCGTCCACGATCAGGACGCGGACGCGTGCTGCCTGAGTATCCGGCTGGCGGGGCTCGGCGGGGGCGGATGCGAGCTCGGTATCCATGGTCAATCCTGTGAGAGGCGGTCGCGTAGCAAATTAGCAACACGGAAAGACACGGCGGGAAGTGCCGTTCGGTGCGCGGGGAGAGGCTTAACCGGCTGCCACGATGCATCGCGCGCAACGCGGGGCGCAGCGCTTTCCGGCAGGGTCTCGGTGATAGCGGTGGCGGCCATAACTACGAAAGATGCCGTAGATATCATGCCACCTCTGTCGGCGACCCGCAACACGAGGGTGGAGGCTGCTGCTGAGGCCGAATCGGCCCAAAGGTACCCACTTCAGACCAACCTCTTGCAGGAGGACCAAAGCCGGCAACCTCCACCCCGGTGCCGCGGGGAGGGCGCCCCTCGCGGGGCGCCCTCCCGGGCGGTAGAGATCGTCAGAACTTGATGCGCGTACCCATGTAGTACGAGCGGCCGAACACGTCGTAGAAGGCCGGGATCGTGTCGAGCGCCTGCGTTCCTGAGGTGCCCGATGCGAAGAACGGCGGGTCCTTGTCGAACAGGTTCGTCACGCCCGCATAGATCTCGCTCCCGCGGTCGCCGAACGAGAAGCCGAGACGCACATCGTGGTAGACGTGCGAGCCGATCGTCGGGAACGCGGGTTCGAACGGCGTCATCTCCGTCGAGCCGATGTAGCGCGTATGCCAGTTCGCACTGACAGGGCCGCGCGCATAGGCCAGGTTGAGAATCGCCTGTTCTTCCAGGAACCCCTGGTCGGTGGTCGAGCCACCGGCGAAGCCCTTGAGTTCCAGCTTCTCCGCACCCGGGCGTGCCACGGTTTCGGCCTGGTCGTAGATCGTCGCGACCAGGTTGATACCGAGCGAGCCGAGATCCGCCTCGGAGCGGAACAGGCTTGCGAGTCCGAAGCTGTACCGGATCTCGACGTCATAGCCTGCGATGTCGTACGAGGAAAGGTTCGCGACCTGGTCGTTCACGGCGTTGAGCACGTAGGTTGCGTTCGCAACCACGGGATTGGTGCCGCGCGTGATCAATTCGCAGAACTGGCGATCGACCGTGTCGTAGCACGCATCCGCGATCGTCTGGCGGCCCACCGTGTTGACGAAGTCGTCGACCTCGATCTCGAAGCGGTCCACCGAGAGCTCGAGGTTCTGCACGAAGCTCGGCGTCCACACGAGTCCGTAGGTGAGTGTCGTCGCCTCTTCCGGCAATAGCGCGGGATTGCCGACCTGGAAGCCCGCCACGCCCTGTTCGACCACGGTTGGTGGCGCATAGCCAGCCGCCACGCCGTCCGCCGCACAGTTGGCCGTACGCGTCGGATTGTTGGCTGCCGCGATGCGCGCCGCCGTGCACGGGTCGTTCACGACGCCGAACGTCTGGCCGCCGCCGCCGAGCTCTCCGGGCGTCGGCACACGAACCGAGCGCGCCTTCATCGCACGGAACCTGAGTCCTTCGATCGGCGCCCATTCGCCGCCGTACTTCCAGGTGTCGTAATCCTCGTCCACCTCGAGATACTGCGAGTTCGACTTTCGATAGGCGCCTTCCAGAGACAGCGCATACGCGCCGGGCTTATCACGCAGCACCGGTACCAGCGTCTCGATGTAGACCTCCTTGGTCAGGATCTCCGCGAAGGGCGTATCCAGGATCTGGTTTCCGGACACCAGCCCCTGCGAGATGATCTCGTCGTAGTCGAGATTGCCCGAGAACTCGCGCCGCTCGAGCCCGATCGCCGCCTTGAGCGGGCCCGCCGGCAGCTCGAACAGCGAGCCCGACAGGAACGCGAGCGAATCCTGCAGCTCGCTCTTGCCCCGCTGGCCAGCCGACACCGAGAGGTAGTCGATCATCGGCTGCGTGTACGGTGCGAACGGGTTGATGGGCACGCAACCGGTCGCTCGCGCTGCGGCGTCGACGCAGCGGAAGTTTCCGGCCGGCGCATTCGGGTCTTGCTCGACGCGCAGACTGTTGTAGAGCCGGTCGGTGCCGACGAAGCCCTCGGTGCTGCTGTCGAGATTGTGACGCCCGTAGACGTGCGAGAGCTCCCAGTTCCAGTCGGAACCGAATCCGAGCGAGTCGAAGTCGCCCTTGAACCCAAGCACTCCGCGGATGGTTTCGCGGTCGTTGTCCGCACCACGCAATCCGAAGAAGTTGAACCGCTGCCACCAGGTGATCTGGTCGACCGCCGGATTGCCGGCGGGGTTGGCCGCGGTATACGCGTTGAAGATCGCCGCCGGGACGAACGGGTTGTTGACCGGAATCGACGCCTGCAGACCCGGGACGCCCGGACCGCCACCGACCAGGCTGCCCGCCTGTTGTGACTGGAACGGATGACCCTCGAAGGCCGAATCGGTCTCCGACTGGCCGTAGCTCAGCTCCATGAACAGGCTCGCGCCCGCGCCCAGCGCGTAATCGCCCTCGGCCATGAGCATGATGCGCTCGGTGGGGATGGCGATATCGCGCGCCGCGTTGCGGTTGTAGCCGTCGACCGGCACGGAAAACTGGATGAGCTGACCGTTGGCATCGGTGAAGCTGCCATCACGCCGCGTGACGCTGCCGGCCACGTTGGGAATGAAGAACCGCCCGTTGACGCCCACGCCCGAGTACGCGGGCGGTCCGCGCAATGGATCGGCCGCGGGGTTGTTCCAGAAGAAGTCTTCTTCGCACAGGAAGCGATCGGCGCAACTCACCTCGCCCTGCTTGTCGTACTGCAGGGTGAGCAAGCCGCGGCCCTGTTCCGCGAAGGCACCGCCGATCATCACGTAGGCGCTCGGGTTCTCGTTGTCGCCTTCATCCGCCGCGCCGTAGGACGCGCCGAGCTCGATGCCTTCGAAGTCCTTCTTGGTGATGATGTTGATGACGCCCGCCACCGCATCGGCGCCGTAGATCGCCGCCGCGCCACCGGTGAGCACTTCGATGCGCTCGATGTTGGCCGACGGAATCAGGTTGAAGTCTACGCTGGTGAATTGCGGCGAACCGGCCGGAACACGGCGCCCATTGATCAACGTGACGCTGCGCAGTGCACCGAGGTTGCGCAGGTTCGCCTGGTTGAGCCCGGATGTTGCCGAGCCCGAGAACGTCGACTGCGTGCGCGACGCGCCGAAGGCCGGCGAGAACTGCGGCAACGCTGCGGCGAGATCGGCGATGTTCTCGTAGCCGAGCGCGTCGAATTCCGCGCGCCCGATCGACAGCACCGGCGTCGTCGACTCGAGATTGGTACGGGAAATGCGCGATCCGGTCACGACCACCGTCCCGATGTCGGTGGCCTCGTCTTGCGCGAGCGCGGGCAGCGCGCTGCTGAGCGCGCCGCCCAGCAACGCGAGCGCTACGGCTCGTGGTAGTGGTTTTTGTCTGAACATGTCCCTGCCTCCTGAGAGCGCCGAGGCGTGAATCGTCAGCGGGTCCCACCCCGGCGCGATTTTGTGGTTTGAACGCGACCACGCTAGAGCCGTGGTCCCGTGACCAACCACTTCACTGGGACGAATTGCGCCGGAACGGGACCGACGGGGCGGATGCGGGGACGGGACGGCGAGTCACATACGATACTTTTCGTTGACAAGGCGCGGCGCCGGGGCGACGCTCGCGGTGAACGAAAAGTGAGCAGCGCAATTCTTTCGCGCGCACAGTCAATACGGCAGAGTAGTCAGATGCACGATTTGCCCGATCAGCCGCTCATCGACAAGCACGCGCTCGTGGGCGCGTGCGTGCGGCTGCCACTCACAGTCGACGCGCAACGTTTGCGTGACGAAGTGGCCAGTCTGCCCGTCACACTGTGGGGCACGCGCGGCGGACGCGTCGGCGTGCACAAGCGCGCCGAAGCGCTTTTCCTGCGTGGCCACGCGCCGGCTGAAGGGGACAAACCGATCGAGGAACGCCCGGCGTTGCGGTTGCTGCCGTATGTGCGCGTCATCATCGAAGAGATGATCGCGGCTCCGCCACTGCGTTGCCTGCTGGCGCGCTTGCCTGCGGATGCCGTGGTTGCGCCGCACCGGGACGATCGTGCGCCGTACTTCGCCAAGACGCTGCGTATTCACGTGCCGGTGGAAACGCACGAGCGCTCGTGGATGTTCTGTGCCGGGCAGACCTATCTCATGCAGGCGGGTGAGGTGTGGGCGCTCAACAACCTCGCGGTACACGCCGTGTGGAATGCGCACGCGACGCTTTCGCGCACGCATCTGATCTGCGACTTCCTGCCGACGCCCGCGCTCCTCGATCTGCACGCGCGCGGCGAACGCGGTCTCGGCCGCGATATGCCGGAAGTCACGCAGCATCTCTGGGCGGCAGCCGAAAAGAACCGGGCGCGCACTCAGGCAATGCCGGCCGGATGATCGCGACCGAGCGCTTCGTCTTCCTGCATCTGCACAAGTCCGGCGGCAGCTTCGTCAACGCATGCCTCATGCGCCATGTGCCCGGAGCGCGGCAGCTGGGCTATCATCTGCCGCGACACCTGATACCCGCGGCGCTCGGGCACCTGCCCGTGCTCGGGCTGGTGCGCAACCCCTGGAGCTACTATGTGTCGTGGCATGCGTTTCAGTCGGCGCGCACACAACCGAATCCGCTTTACCGCGTCCTGAGCGATGAGGGGCAGCTCGGCTTCGAGGGCACGATCCGCAACATGATTCACCTCGGCGAGGATGCAGCGCGGCTCGAGCGCCTGAGCGACGCGCTGCCGAGCGCCTACACCAATCACGGCCTCAACTTGCCCGGCTTCGCCTTGCGACCCATTCGCGGCTCAGGCGTCGGCTTCTATACGTTTCTCTACCGCTATCTCTATGGCGAGGGCCCTGCACTGCTCGGCCGCATGGAGGCATTGCGTACGGACCTGTTGTCATTGCTCGCGCAAGCCGGGCAACCGGTGAGCGACGCCATGCGCGCAGACATTCTCAGCGAGGCACCGGTCAACGCATCGCATCACGCGCACTACACGACGTACTACGGCGAGGCCCTGCGGCGGGAAGTGGCGGAGCGCGACGCGGAGGTGATCGCGCGTCACGATTACCGCTTCGGCGATTGACCCCCGAGCGCCTGTAGCCTCTTCCAGGTGGCCTCGACACGCGGCATCACGCGCTCGATCGCGTCTGCGTGCGCACGCCATTTCCCGGCGCCGGGTGGGGTTTGCGTATACCGCGAGAGCGGGAGCGCCGCCGCCGTGCGCTGGGCCAGCGAGGCGTCGAATTCGATCCCGGTAAAGCTGCACAGGCGCTTCAGCGTCTCCTGCGGTCGCGACACCAGCTCTGCGAAGCTGAGCGAAGTCCAGCGACCGGGAGCGAGTCCGCCGAGATCGTCGAGCACGATGCGATTGGCCGATTCCCACTGGAATGCCGCGATCTCCTCGAGCGGCTTCCCGCGCAGCGCCTGCCAGCCCGGTGGCAGCAGCAGCGACCAGGGTCCGTCCCAGCCGGGAAGCTCCGCGTAGGTGATCCAGTTTCCCGACCGCCACGCTTCGATGATGCTGGCGAGGTTTTCGCGCGGATCACGCCACAGGAAGATGAAACGCGCAT
>DATIEU010000112.1:0-9185 GCA_035455565.1 Steroidobacteraceae bacterium
CCAATCGAATACGTCGTTTGCGTCTGCGCCTCCTCGATTCGCTCGGGCCACCCTTCGATCATCCGGACGCCCTTGCGAGTAACGAAGCGCTTTGCCATGGCTGTGCGATCTAACGGCCCGGTTCAGCGGCCGAGCACTGACAATTGGATGCTGGCACTTTATCCCTCACCGGTCCGCTGCAACCGGTTGTTAGGCGAGTGGGAGATAGACGCTTCACGCATCGTTACTCACGCCCGGACGTGTATTGCCCGCATCGGCAACCAAGGAGCTATCCTTCCGGAGGCGGAATGGGAACCTCTTGCTCAAACAGAAGTCGCCAACGGCCATCAATGCGTTTCCAGATAGTCGTAAAGCGGTACCAGCCAGAGATGTCTTTGCCAGCGTACGTTTCACGCAGAAACCCGTCTTCATTCAGCAGTATGACGTCGACGCTCAGAGCTTTCAGCGTCGCGTTTCGACGCTCGTCGGAGCGAGGCCGACCTGCTCCCCGAACTGCGAGTTGGGGAGGAGGCTGAAGCCCGACGAGATATTCACGGCGATCGCCCAGGCGAGAAGGAAAAGGTCCAATCGGCGGGAACGGCTGATGACCAATCCCGCAAGCGAGAGGAAGTAGCTCGGGAAGTAGAAGTAGAACCACCAATCGTTCCAGGCGGGTATCGCCCGGGTCAGCATCCCGGTTAGGGCCACCAGGTTCACGAACAGCATCACAGCCGCGATAACCCTCTTACGTGACCAATAGTGATCGTCGAGACGGGCCACGTTGCGGCTGGTCCGCGGAAAGACGAGCGAGGCCGCGACGAAGTAGAGCATAGCCAGAAAAACGCCGGAAAATACGGATGGCCAGCTGACTGTCAGCACCGTTCTGACCGCCCAAATGAATAGCCAGAAGCTTGTCACATCGGTCAGCAACAGAAACGCAAGCGCAGGAGTCAGGATTCCGACCGGCCTTTCGCGACTGAAATCGATCGCGTCGGCGAACTTGATCGACAGCTCGGCCACAATGAGCCCAAACAGCAGGCCGAAGAGCGCGAACAGAAATTCAAAGTCGGTCATAAGACTCCCGTCTGAGAGTCAAGGTAGAGCAGGTCGAAACGAATCCTGCCCGCGCCCCTATCGGGGTAACCGTAATATAAGAGCTAATGTCCGCAGTGGGTCGAACTCGGACGTCGCTCCCAGGGGAGTGGTTGTTAATTTCCGGGTGATATATCTATACCCCCCAACGCGTTGTTAGGCGCCGCACCGCCCAGAGACCAGCGTAACCACGTTCGGCGATTGAATAGTCAACTCCCTTCCAGGTGGGATCGCGCTCGACAAGCCGCCACTAACTTTGACCAACACCGGCGTCTTGCCATGGTTCGAGCTCCTCCAATACCGATCGACCAGGCGAAGATACGGATTGCGCCCCATCGTTCCCAAAGTAAAGATGCGTCCGCCCTCGCATTCCGCGACCTTTCCGATGCCGTTGGAGTTGAACGAAAGCTCTCCTTTCACAATCACAAGATCCGCCTCCGCGGCTGCTACCAACGCAACGATCCCGACAAGGACACCAATGTGCCGCATGTGGCGCCTAACGCCCGCGTTGAGCAACGCGCCGCTGTGTAATGGATGCTGGCACTTTATCCCTCCCGCGTTTGCTCCAACGCGTTGTTAGATCCTCATTACTGGCGGCCGCACCATTGCGATTCGCACGCAACACCGTCACCGTCACCATCCATTTCGACGCCTGGGCAGTTGTTCAGGAAATAGGTCGCCTCGGCACAAGAGCTCATTTGGGAACAGTGCGTACGACCGTCACACGAAAACGGCTGTGAAGCCACCTCTTCTGTAATTCTTGCCGCCGGCACCGGCTTCGCCGCTAAGGCATCCTCTGAGTAGCGTGACGAAGCGTCCTGGTACTTCGTGTATCCATACCAGACTAGAGCGCTAAAAATCGCGATTGGTATGAGCTTCCTCAATGCCACCGCCCCATGTCCGATTGAGGATCTAACTATTAATTATGGGACTCATCGGGTGTCCAATAATGCACCTGATCTGTCCGATAATCTTCTGGCGCAGTTTTGAAGTCGCTGATTTACCTAATCTGCCGATGCGCGGTGTTCCATGAACACGTGGGAAGTTATGCGGCATCGGGGGATGCGGCTTGCTTGTCCTTCAGAACTGCCAGGTGAGTCCGACGGACACGAGGTTCATGTCGTCGATGTCCTTGATCATGAATTGCTCGTATTCCGCTCGGATCGCCACCGGCCCGAAGTTCAGCTGCGCACCCCCGCCAAATGCAAAATCGGAGCCGTCCTTCTTCACCGCGCCCAGCCCCGGCACTGACGCTTCCGCCTCCCATAAAAGCGCGCCGACTTTCGCGTAGAGATCGAGCACCGCGAAGCGCTTCGAGAAAAGCGCGAAAGCATCGACGCCCTGCGCGTCGAACTTCACCTGCTGCCCGAGAAGAGGCTGCTTCAGCTGACCGAAGTCGACGTAATTGAGCTCAAAGGCGAGAAAGTTCGTGCGCCAGCCGAGGATGGCTTTGGAGGCGTTGTCGTCACTGTCGATGCGGAAGCCGCTGAGCTCATCCCGATCCTCAACATTCAACTGTCCCGTCGCGATTCCGATGTATGTGCCGCTCTCTGCGAGTGCAGGAAAGGCGAGAAAGGTGAAGGTGATCGCCAGCGCCGCGCGAAGCATGATTGCCTCCCGTAAGTGCCTCCCCCGGCGCATTGCGCCGTTCCCTTCACTATCTTCCGTATACCCGCGCGCATGGCGGCACTCAATGGCCCCTTTGTCGGCGGCGTGCGACAAAGAGGGGCAACGAATCCGTTGCCAGCTAGCGCCAATGGTCCAGGCGGGCGGCCGCTTCGCCGGCCGCATCGAGCGGTTCGCCATCGATGCGTTCTTCGATCTCCTTGAGCAAAGCGACGGGCAACTCAGAGCCAGCCATTGCGTATTCGCTCCCTTGCGTTGCCCCCGCGGCACCAGGAATCACGACCTCGACAGGCCAGCTCTCTCCCTCGCGACAGGCAATGCCGGCAAGACCGGGGCCGTCGCGTAACACGAAGGTGCGGCAATACCCACCGTCCTTCGAGCGGAAGCTCAGTCCCATCGCGACGCGTGCGTCTGCAGATTGATCGGCACTCAATTGGTTCGACAAGGCACGCGCGAGCACATCCTGCGCGAGCAGACGGCCGTCGCGCGCCACGATTGGCTCGGCCGTGAACGGTCGCAACATCGTCTGGCTCAACACCGCACCCAGCACGACGCTTGCGGCGATCGCCGACCATTCCGGCCACGACCAGGGGCGGGGGGTACGTTCGCTCTTCTTCTCACGAGCCCGGTCGAGGTCGGTCACGGCCGCATCACGCCGACCAGCGGGTGCGCGCCGAGCAGCGTCTATCAGCCGATCGGGGACTGGCTCCTTGAGGACACTGTCGAATGCGCCGCGCAACTGGCGACGCAGCTCCTGCTGGCGCGCGACGCGTCGCGCCAGCTCGGGACTCTCCGCTATGGCGGTTTCCACAGCGGCGCGCGCTTCCGTCTCGAGCTCGTCGTCGACGTAGGCCATCAGGATTTCGTCGGTGATGATCATGCGGGCTCCGAGAGCAGTGCCGCGAGTGCTTCGCGGCCGCGGGCGAGCCGGCTCGTGAGGGTGCCGATTGGCACCTCCATCACTTCAGCGGCTTCTTTGTAGGAGAGACCCTCTACCAGCACCAGGCTGACTGCCATGCGCTGCTCCTCGGGCAGGCGCTGCATCGCCGACTGGATTGCGAGTACGTTCACCGCATCGTGTTCACCGCCCACGTTCGCGGCCGCTTCCTCGGGTGCGAACACCCGATCGCGCCGCACGCGGGCGCGCACTTCGTCGATCCAGGCGTTTCTCATGATGCCGAACATCCAGCTCTCCAGGCGCGAGTCGGGCCGCAATTGCTCGCAGCGCGCGAGTGCACGCTCGATCGTGATCTGCGCGAGGTCGTCGGCATCGTGCGGATTGCGGGCGATGGTGCGCGCAAAGCGCCGCAAGCGTGGCACGAGTTGCACGATGTCCTCGCGGAGCGCATCGATCGTTCGATCCATGTGTAAGCGGAACTCAGCATCAGGACGTCGGAGGAAGGCATTTTCTTCCACCGGGCGTCACAAATAAATCCATTGCACGGTGGACGGCAGTCGTTATTGTGGCGCCATGGACGCGAAGCGCACCCACCTGGTCATCGCCTGGGTTCTGGGCGCATTTCCATTACTGGCAGACGCGCGGGTGACCGTGCCGCCGGTGCAGGTTCCCGGTGTCCCGCCGGTCGATCTGCCAGTCGACGTGAATCGCACCGTGTCGGACACGGTTCGGCGCCTCGATCCCGGCAAGCTCACCGATATGCGACTGCTGAAGGTCCGCGACCTGATTCGCAAGCATTCCGAGGTGATCGAGGCGGACCCGCAGGGCGCGGCGATCGTGCGCAGCGAGGTGTTGGCCTTGCCGTCCTCACCAGCCGCGCTCGAGAAGGCGCGCGCGGCGGGGTTCGTGGTGGCCCGCGAGCGGTCGCTCGAAGGCCTCGAGACGAGTCTGCTGGTGCTGCGCGTGCCGCCCGGGATGAGCACGCGAAAGGCGCTCAAGAAACTGCGCGCGCTCGATTCGTCGGGGACCTACGACTTCAATCACGTGTATACCGAAAGTGGCGTCGTCGAACCGACGCCCGCCGGTGCCGCTGAGACGAATCCATCTGCAGCGACGATATCGGGCGCTGCAGACGCAAACGTGCCGGTTCCGGCGCGGATCGGTCTCATCGACAGTGGCGTCGATGTGGCGCACCCGGTGTTTCGCGATGCCTCGATCACCACGCACGGCTGCGGCGGCCAGCCCGTTGCCAACGCACACGGCACCGCGGTTGCCTCGCTCATGGTGGGCCGCTCGGAGAAGTTTCGCGGCGCGGCGCCGATCGCCGCGTTGTATGCCGCGGACGTCTATTGTGGAGTGCCCACCGGCGGTGCGGTCGATGCGGTCGCTGATGCGCTGGCGTGGCTCGCGCGCGAGCGCGTGCCGATCATCAATGTAAGTCTCGTGGGACCCGCGAACAGGATGCTCGAGAATGTCGTGCGCATCGTGGTGGCGCGCGGTCACCTGGTGATCGCTGCCGTCGGTAACGACGGGCCAGCAGCACCGCCGCTTTATCCCGCGGCGTATTCCGGCGTGGTTGGCGTTACCGCCGTCGATGCGAAGCAACGCGCGCTCCTCGAAGCGGCCCGCGGCGAGCAGGTCGACTTTGCCGCGCCGGGTGCCGACATCGCAGCGGCCGGCAGCAATCAGGCGTACGCGGCCGTGCGCGGCACTTCGTTTGCAGCACCGATCGTCGCCGGACTGCTCGTTGCGGAGATGCCGGAGCCGGATGCCGAGCGCGCCAAGGTTGCTCTCGCAACGTTGGCGAGGCTCGCGATCGATCTCGGGTCGCCGGGCCTCGATACGACGTACGGTCACGGCCTGGTTGGCGATACGCTGCGCATCGAGCTGGCTGCTCCCACGGTGCTCGCGAAGTGAAGCTGCTACGACACGGTGCACGCGGACACGAGCGTCCCGGGTTGCTCGATGACCAGGGTGTGATGCGCGATCTCAGCGGGGAGCTCGCGGATCTGACAGCAGATCGCCTCGATCGTGAGAGCCTCGAGCGCATCGCGCGACTCGACCCCGCGCGCCTTCCCGTGGTCGCCGCAGATACGCGGCTCGGTGTGCCCGTGGCCGGCATTGGCAAGATCATCGCCGTCGGGCTCAATTATCGCGAGCACGCAGGCGAAACGAAGATGCGCGTGCCGACCGAGCCCATCCTGTTCATGAAGGCCATCACGGCGCTCAACGGCCCGAACGACGATGTCGTGGCACCACGTGGCTCGACCAAGCTCGATCACGAAGTCGAGCTCGTGATCGTGATCGGACGCCATGCGCGCAACGTGAGCGAAGCTGAAGCGCCACGGTTCATCGCGGGGTATTGCCTGGGCAACGACGTTTCGGAGCGGGCGTTTCAGCTCGAACGGGGCGGGCAGTGGACCAAGGGCAAGAGCGCCGACACGTTCGCGCCGCTCGGACCTTATCTCGTGACAGACGCGATCGATCCCGCCAGTCTCGACATCTGGCTCGAGGTCAATGGCGAAGAGCGCCAGCGATCGAACACCAGCCAGATGATCTTCGGCCCCGCGAAGCTCGTGAGCTACATCAGCGAGTTCATGTCGCTGCTGCCGGGCGATGTGATCTACACGGGCACACCCGCGGGTGTCGGCGTGGCGCGCACGCCGCCCGTGTTTCTCACGGCGGGCGATGTGGTCACGCTCGGGATCGACGGCCTCGGCACGCAGCGCCAGCGCGTTGTCTTAAGTTAAATCACAGCCTTCGGGAAGAAATCGGCCCGCCCGGTCGTTCTTGTTGTTGAAGGTCCGCGGATTGGCCGCGGCCGCAACAGGAGGAATGATCATGAATACTCGTCGTTTCGTGGCGGGCCTCGCTCTTGCTACCGCGCTGAGCTTCGCTTCGCCTCTCCATGCCCAGGTGCTCGGCGGCAACGTCAATAGCGCCGTGGGTGGGACGCTCTCGGGCGGCACGCGTGGTGTCGATGCCATGGCGCGCGGCTCGATCGACGGCTCGGTCGGCGTGGATGCACGCGATGCGGGCCGGATTCGTGACCGTGCGACCGACGTGAGCGGGCGCGTGCAGCAGAGCACTCGCGCGACGGTCAACCACACGCGCGCGAACGTGCAGTCGAAGGTCGAGCAGGCGCAGGACACGTCCGCGTCTGTCGCGACCCACGCTGCGGTGACCGCGAAGGGCGCGGCCGACGTGGCCGAGCGGAAGGCTGATGCCACGGCGCGTTCGGCGATCGGGGTCGCAGGTTCCGCCAAGTCCAACGTGGACTCGACGGCGGCCTCGGCCAAGGGCAGCGTGGACTCGACGGTGCAGGGCGCGAGCTCGACCGCGAACCGCAGGCCTTCGGCGCAGGGCACGCTCGAGAACGCCACGCAGGCGGATCTCAGCACGGATGGCTCACGTGCTCGTGCGTCCACGAGTCACGACACCCGCGCGAAGGGTGACGTGAGCGGCCAGCAGCTCGATCTCGAGGCCGATGCAAATGCCTCGGGTTCCACGGAGGCCGAAGTATCGGCGCCGCGTTGAGTTGCTGAGATGAGGCTCAGTACGGCGGGATCGACCGATCCCGCCGTCTTTATTCCTGGATCAGCGCAGTTGCAGGGGCGTGAGCGTCCCGTCTTTCTTCACGCCGAGCTGAATGGGTCGTGGCGCGCCCTTGGGCGGCACTGTGACCTCGACCCAGAGCTTTTCATCCGCTGGTCGCCGCGAAGGGTCTTCGACGTGCTCGGGGATGAAGTAAGCGAGCGGCTCGTACAGGCGCCAGCACTCCCGGTTCTCGCAACTCAGGTTCGATACGAAGTGCTTGCCGTTCTGGTCCTCGACCGCGACCAGCTTGTCGCCGCGCACTTCGAGGCGCGCGTCGAATATGTTGGGCGCACCGAAGTCCTCTGCCGTGCCGTGACGCTCCGCATCGACCAGGATGCCGAGCCGTACATAGCGGCCGCGAATCGGCAGATCGGGATCGATGGGCGCGGTCTCGACCCACACGTGCGGATAGTTCGCACGGTCCATGAGGAACTTCGCGCCGACACTCGCGACCAGCAGCACCTGGGCCGCCGCAACGATGAGGCCTTTCTGAAGCGCGGTCACGTGGCGCTCCGTTCCATGCGGCCGAGCAGCCGGCGGCGCGTGCGCTCGAGGAACCAGCCGCCGCCGATGAAGAGCGCGCCCATGCCGATGAGGCCGAGCGAGCGGCCGAGCTTGCCGAAGACGCTCGAGAAGTAGAAGCCCGTGATCGCGAGCGCAAAGCCCAGCACGCCGACGTTGACTACCAGCCGCTGCTGGTCCCTGAGGCCCCACATCACGATGCCCACCGCGCCGAGCGCAAAGAGTGCGTACAGCGCCAATTCGCCTGCGTCAGTGCGCGAATTCACCTGCACGATGATCAGCGTCCAGGCGAGTACGACCAGGAGGTAAAGCGCATCGCGGCCGCGCAATGCCCACGCGAGTCCCAAGGGAAAGCTGATCGCTACGACCCACGCGACCACGATGGCGGCGCTGCTGGTGGCCACGCGCAGGTCGCCGAACTCCTGGAAACCGAGGTCGGTCAGGACGCCGAGCTGGATCGCAGCGGGAATGATCGCTACGGCGCCCAGGCGCGCCAACACGCGGCGCCAGGTCGCGCTGCGGTCGTTCGATTCGGCGGCGAGATAGGTGAATGCGAGCAGCGCGATCCCAGTGGCCGCCGGAGCCATGTGCGACCAGTCCCAGGACGTGTGCACCTCGATCCACTCACCCCACAGCCACGCGGGCACGAGCAGCGCGACCCACAGCACGTGCGGCCAATCCCTGAGCAACAGGAGTGCAACCACGGCGCCGATCGACCAGAGCATCAGCGCGCCCGGCCAATGCTCGGCCATGTTGAAGATCTGTCCGGAGAGGAAAATGCCGGCACCGAGCGCCGCAGTTCCGACGGCGTGCAGTGTAGCCGCGAGGCCCGTGCTCGTGCGTGTCGCGAGCGCGCCGCCGGCGTGCAGTGCGCCCGTCATCGCGAGCACCAGGGCAAAGCGGCTTGCAGGCGAGAGATCGTCCCAGTGGGCGGCGACGAACAGCAGCACGCCGGCGATGAGCAGCAACCCGCCGAGACCGAAGGCGATGAACGCGAGGCGGCTGCGGCTCGCGCGCTCGCCGTGCTCGGTCTCCCACGTGCGAATGCGGTCGGCGGTGGTGGGGTCGACCAGGCCGGCCGATACCCAGCGCGCGAGAGCGGATTGCCACTGAGCAGACATGGCGCGCGATTCTACCTTGCCCTCACCCGTGACCCGCGTTCACGCGACGCTCTCCCACAAGAAGACACCCTCTCCCCGTTTCCGGGGAGAGGGTAGGGTGAGGTGTTTCCTTAGAAGTTGTAATTGAAGATCGCGAAGTATTCGCGCGGCCGCGAGTACGCGATCTCCGCGTAGCCGCTGCCCGTGTCGAGCGAGGAATTGCCGCCGATCGGGTATTCCTCGTCCGTGGCATTGTTGACGCCCAACGTCAGATACCAGCTGCCCTGGTCGGGACCAAGCCTGACCTGGGCATTCACGGTCTCGACGCTATCGAGCTGTGCGATCGACGGCGTGTTGCCGGCGTCAAAGTA
>DATIEU010000113.1:0-2099 GCA_035455565.1 Steroidobacteraceae bacterium
AGGATGACCCTTGATGAAGCCGATGCGCGTGTGCCCTAGGCCAATCAGGTGAGCAGTCATATCGCTCGCCGCGCGAAAGTCATCGATGCGCACGCAGCTGATGTCGGTCCGAAACCGTCCGGTGGCGATCGCGACCACCGGAATGCCGGCCGTGGCGAGCTCCGACGAGATGGTCGTCGATTCGCACAAGGGCGGCGGCAACACCACGCCCGCCACCGATTTCGCGACCTCGCGCACGGCGGCGCGCTCGGCGGTGGGCTTGAGGTCGTCCCATTTTTCGAGCACCAGCTGCAGGGTGCTGCCGCTCGCCATGTCGAGCGCGCCGACCAGGAGCTCGCTCAGGTAGGCGGCGCTGGGATTGCTATAGATAAGAGCGATGCGCGTGCCGTGCGCGCCCGCGAGCGAGCGCGCTGCCGGGTTGGGCGAATAGTTGAGCTCGCGCACGGCGCGCATGACCGCGTTGCGTGTCGATTCGCGCACGTTGTCTTCGCCGTTGGTGACCCGCGAGACGGTCATGGGCGACACGCCGGCCCGGCGTGCCACCTCATCAATCCTCACCGCCTTTCCGCGACGGCGGCGGGCCCTGGTCGCGCTGACAGCCACTGTAAGAGTCTCCCTGCGAGCTGACGCAGACTCTATGTTACCGTTAACGGCATCCGGTATGAAGGTGCGCTCGAGTTGGCTGACGCAATTCTAGCCGTGAAAGCCGTGCGTCAGTCATCGCGCAGAACGGCCGTCCGCGCGAATCGCGTGACCACACGCCTGGCCGCGCACTGGGCACTCGTGTTGGCGACCGCGCTCGGTGTCTCGGCCGCAGCGCCACGCGCGCTCGCCGAAGATGGCTACGAGCTCTGGCTGCGGTATCGGCCTATCGAAGCTGCATCGCTCGGCCACTATCGAACGGCCGCGACGGAAATCGTGCAGTCAGATCGGTCGCCGACGCTGCTCGCCGCGCAAGCCGAGCTGACGCGTGGCCTGACCGGGCTTCTTGGCGAAGCGCCACCGGTAGCGAGCGGCGTTACCCAGAATGGCGCGATCGTGCTCGGGACGCCCGCGACCTCGAGCACGGTCGCCGGCTTGCCCGGCCTCGCGGATACCGGAACCGAGGGCTACGTGATCCGCACCGAGTCGGTCAGTGGCCGGCGCGTGACGATCATCGGCGCCCGCAGCGAAATCGGCGTGCTCTACGGAGCCTTCCATTTCCTGCGGCTGCTGCAGACGCGCCAGCCAGTCGAGAATCTCGATCTCGCCTCGGCGCCCCGTGTGCGCCATCGCATCCTCAATCACTGGGACAACCTCGACCGCACGATCGAACGGGGCTTTGCCGGCGCGTCGATCTGGGACTGGCACAAGCTGCCCGACCACATCGATCCGCGCTATCTCGACTACGCCCGCGCCTGCGCCTCGGTGGGCATCAACGGCACCGTGCTCACGAACGTCGCGGCCAACGCGACCAGCCTCACGCCCGAGTACCTCGACAAGGCGGCGGCGCTCGCCGATGCGTTGCGGCCCTACGGCTTGCGCATCTACCTCACCGCCCGTTTCAGCGCGCCGATCCAGATCGGGGGCCTGAAGACGGCAGACCCGCTCGATCCAGCGGTGCGCGCCTGGTGGCGCGAGCGCGCGGCCGCGATCTATCAGCGCATTCCCGATTTCGGTGGCTTCCTGTCAAGGCCAACTCCGAAGGCCAGCCGGGCCCGCAGGACTACGGCCGCTCGCACGCTGATGGGGCGAACCTGCTGGCCGAAGCGCTTGCGCCTCATGGCGGCATCGTGATGTGGCGCGCGTTCGTGTATTCCGACGAGCAGCAAGAGGACCGCGCAAAGCAGGCCTACAGCGAGTTCGTCCCGCTCGATGGACGTTTCCGCGAGAACGTGCTGGTGCAGGTCAAGAACGGCCCGATCGACTTTCAACCGCGCGAGCCCTTTCATCCGCTGTTCGGTGCCATGCCGCGTACGCCGCTCCTGCTCGAGGTGCAGATCACGAAGGAGTACCTCGGCTTCGCTACGCACCTCGCCTACCTGGCACCGTTGTACGAGGAGACTTTGCGTGCCGACACCTTCGTCAAAGGCAAGGGCTCGACGATTGCCAAGGTCATC